>CAZXWB010000075.1:0-8402 GCA_964644395.1 uncultured Hyphomonadaceae bacterium
GTTGAGGTGGATGGCCGATGCGCCGGAGAAGCCGGCCCCTGATCTTGCCACGGTCTGCATGACGATCGACGCTTCGGTGAGGCCGAGGCCCACACCGCCGAACGCTTCCGGGAAGGCCACACCCAGCCAGCCGCCATCGGCCATCGCCTGAGTGAAGGTCTCCGGCCACTCGCCGGACTCGTCGGTCCGGGCCCAGTAATCAAGGTCGAACTGGGCGCAGGTCCGCTCAACCGCGTCGCGGATCGCCTGCTGGTCTTCGTCCATGGTCGAGATAGTGTGCATCTGATTGTCCTTCAGGCGGCACCGCGCGTGGTCGCGCCTTCGCCGCGTTCAAAGATGTCTGCGCCGTCGGGCATGGCCTCGCCGCAAAGCATGGCCGATACCGTTGCGGCGGTGAGCGGGGCAAGCAGGATACCGTTACGGAAATGGCCGCCGACCCGAAGCCGGGCGCCGTCCAGCCGGTCGATGAAGGGCCGTCCCCCTGCCGACTTCGGCCTGAGGCCTGCCCAGACGTCGATGACATTACCCTCCCGCACACCGGGCCAGATCGCCGCCGCACGTTCCCGCAGGACCTCCGCCACACCGGGCGCGACATCGAAATCCTCTGCACCGGGGGTCGAGGTGGCGCCGATGACCGTACGGTCGGACTTCGGCACGATGTACCCGCCGGGAAACCGCACGACGCAGTCGGGATGGGCGGCATGGGGCGAGAGCGCAAGCGCCTCTCCCTTGACCGGCTCCACATTTTCACTGCGCCAGCCCTTCGCCGCAATGGTGCAGTCGGCTGACACCGGCGCCTCGGAAAATACCACGCCACGGGCTTGCAAAAGCTCTCGCAGTGCGATCAGGGCCCGCCGGTTATCGACCTGACCATCGGCTTTCAGCCAGTGGGCTTGCGGGGCATCCTGGCACAGACGATCGGTCAACTCCCCCTCATGGGCAGCTATAAGCGGTCGCCACTCGTCTGGTAGGTGAGCCACATCGCCGAGGTAAAGGCTCGGCCCGGCCATGTGGCCGATCCCGGTGCCCATGTCAGCTTCCAGTCGCTGCGCAAAGGCGGGCCACGCCTCGCGCGCTGCCATCAGGGACCGTAGCTCATCGCGGTCGCCTTGCCCATGCTCCAGCCACTCTGCCATGGGGGCGAGCATTCCGGCCGCTGCACAACTGGCGTTGATCGGATCGGGTCTGGGGTCGCTGACCGCCACGCTAAGACCCCGACGTGACAGGGCTTCTGCGATGGCCAGGCCAATCAGGCCCGCGCCCTCCACCAGGATATCGAACGTTGTCGCCATGGAGCCCACCTAGCCCCTCGGCACCGGTGTGCCAATGGCGTGCTTCGATCCTGTCGCAGGCATCGCGGCGGTGACAAGAGGTCAAAAAAACAAAAAATGGGGATGGTGTTGGGCAGCACCATCCCCGGTCTGCCGTAACGGGCGAAGTCAGTGTCGCATGCGTCCCCATGCAGACCCGGCAGACGGTGGTACAATACTCCAATCGCCCCGCGACACAAGAGCACGCTGCACTGTGATGCAGTTTAGAAACAATATGTGATCAGTGGCTCGCCTGCGACACGCCGCCCTGCATCAGCGATGATCAGTTGCGATTCATTCTCATTGGTGTTGTATGGCCTCCGAAAGGAGCCGCCCCATGGCCAAGAAATCCATTTTTGCAGCCGCCCTGCTCGCTGCTTCGCTGGTAACGGGATGTTCCGATGAAACACCGGACACCGACAGCGATGCCGAGCGCGTGGTCAATGTCTACACCGCCCGGCACTATGATTCCGACAAGGAGATGTATGAACGGTTCGAAGAAGCAACGGGTATTCGCGTTCGCACGCGCCAGGGGGGCGCAGCGCAGCTTCTGGAAACCATGCGCGCGGAAGGCGAAGACAGCCCGGCCGATCTCGTGATCGCCGCCGACGCCGGAACGCTCTGGCAGTTCCAGGATGACGGACTTCTCCAGCCGATTGATCTCGACCGGGTCGAGGGTGAGAGGGTTGACCTCTCCGCCGATGACGGCTCCTGGGTCGGCTTGTCGAAGCGCTTGCGCGTGATCGTTGTGGCCAATGAGGTGCCGGACGGCGCCATCACCAGCTATGGCGACCTTGCCGACCCGCGCTGGGAGGGCGAAATCTGTGTGCGCTCAAGCCGCAACATCTACAATCTGTCCCTGCTTGCCGACCTGATCGACCGTGTCGGCCCCGCCGATGCAGAGGCCTGGGCCGCCGCGGTCAAAGGCAATTTCGCTCGCGACCCCCGGGGCGGTGACACCGACCAGATCCGGGCCGTGGCCGCCGGCGCCTGCCAGGTCGCCCTCGTTAACCATTATTACTGGTTCCGTCTGGCCAATTCAGAAGCCGCCAGCGACCGCGAAGTCGCCGCCGCGACGCGGATCATCTACCCCGACCAGGACAATGGCGGCACGCACCGCAATGTGACCGCCATCGGCCTGGCCGCCGGCAGCGCCAACACCGATGCAGCGCTCGAACTCGTCAACTTCCTGCTCAGCAATGAAGGCCAGGAACGCCTGGTGGTCGAGACCGGCGAGATCCCCCTTGAGCCCAAGGCCCAGGCGATGGACGGGCTCGATGAAGCCCGCACCGTGCAGACGAATGATGCGTCCCTGTCTGTGTATGGCGAGAACCAGGCTGAAGCCCGGCGAATCTTCAATGCTGTGGGCTGGGATTGAGCACGCTCACCGGTGACCGGCCGGCCCCAGTGCGCCGGTTCCATGTCCGCCAGCCGAACTGGGTTGCGCTTGTGGCCGTCATGGTGCTCGTCCTGCCGCTGGTCGCCGTTGTTCTGGCGGCCATCAGTGGTGGCGGCGAGGGCTGGCGGGATGCTGTCGCGACCCAGCTGATCCCGTCCACGCTGACCACGCTCGGCCTCCTGGCGCTCTCGGCGGTTTTCATGCTGGTTACCGCAGTGCCCGCCGCCTGGCTTGTGACCCAGTACCGGTTTCCCGGGCGCGGCTTCTTCGAATGGGCACTGATCCTGCCTCTCGCCGCGCCGGCCTATGTGCTGGCCTATGGCTATCTCGACCTCCTGAAAGTGGGCGGGCCGGTCCAGTCCGCCCTGCGCGACGCCACAGGCTGGGGAGCGCGGGACTACTGGTTTCCCGACATCGCCTCACTGCCGGGTGCTGCCTTCATTCTGTCCGCCGCACTGTTTCCTTATGTTTACCTTGGCGCGCGGGCGAGTTTCGTGACCCAGTCGATCTGCACCCTCGATGCCGCCAGGCTGCTCGGCGCGGGCGCCAGGCGCCGTTTCCTCCATGTTGCCCTGCCCGCCGCACGCCCGGCCATCATGGCCGGTGCGGCGCTCGCGCTCATGGAAGTCGCCGCCGACTATGGCGCGGCGTCCCACCTCGGTGTGGAGACCCTGTCAGTGGCGCTGATCGTCAACTGGGAAGGCTTCCGCGACCCCGGCCCGGCCGCTCGCCTGTCGCTCATCCTGCTCAGCCTCGTCTTCGTCCTGTTCTATGTGGAACGCGCCCTGCGCGGACGGGCCGGCGTCCAGGCGACAAGCTCCCGCTGGCAACAGATCGAACGCGAGCGCCTGCCCTTCTGGCCCGCAGCGGGCGCGGTTGCGCTCTGTTCAGGCTTGCTGCTCCTCGGCTTCCTCGTGCCCATGGCGCGGCTGGTCTGGGTCGCCATCGAGACCCGTATTCCCATCGGTGACTTCAGCGCCGCCACGCGGAACTCTGTCCTGCTCGCCGGGCTCGGAACCCTCGCCGGACTGGTGATCGCGATCATCGCCGCGCTTGCCATGAGACGGGCCGGCGCGCTCGGGCGTGTGACCCGGTTTGCGGTCTCTTCGGGCTATGCCGTTCCCGGCTCGGTGCTGGCGCTCGGGGCCCTGGCCATCATTGCTGCGGCGCAGAATGCGGGACTGGTCGGCGGGCGGACGGTGGCGGTCAGCCTTCTCTTCCTTGTCTGGGTCTATGCCAGCCGCTTCACGGCGGTCGGCGCCAATGGCATAGAGGCAGCGCTGGCGCGCGCACCCGCCTCCCTCGGCCAGGCGGCCCGTTCGCTTGGCGCCGGGCCGGTCAGGCGCCTGACACGGGTGGAACTGCGGATTGCGCTCAGCGGCTTGCTTTCCGGGGCGCTCATCATGTTTGTGGAAATCCTGAAGGAGTTGCCGGCCACGCTGCTCCTGCAACCGTTTGACTGGGAGACCCTGGCGGTGCGCGCCTACAATTATGCCTCCGACGAGCGCCTGGCCTCTGCGGCCCTGCCCTCGCTCCTGATCACGGCCGTGGGCCTGTTGCCGGTCATCGTCCTGTCGCGCGCCCTGTCGCTCTCGCGTCCGGGACGTCGCTGACATGGCCGACGCCTTGCTGGACATCTGCCTCGCACAAGTGGGGCGCGCCTATGACGGCCAGGCCATTGTGGACGGCGTGGACCTCCGCCTGGCGCCAGGGGAACTGACGGCGATTCTCGGCGCCTCCGGGGCGGGCAAATCCACCCTTTTGCGGCTGATCGCCGGGCTCGAGCCCGTCAGCGCAGGCACCATCCACCACGGCGCGACGCTCTGGTCCGACCCGGCCCGCACGGTTCCCGCCGAACAGCGCCGCGTGGGCCTCATCTTCCAGGATTTCGCGCTCTTCCCGCATCTGAGCGCAGCGCGCAATGTGGCCTTCGGCCTCGGCCACCTTCCGAGGGCCGAGCAACGCCGGCTCAGCCTCGACTGGCTCGACCGGCTGGGCCTGTCGAAGCGCGCCGATGCCTACCCCCACGAGCTTTCCGGCGGTGAGCAGCAGCGCGTGGCCATAGCAAGGGCGCTCGCCCCTTCGCCGGTGGCGATCCTCATGGACGAGCCCTTCTCCGGCCTCGATCCGGAGCGCCGCGACGGCGTGCGCGAGACCACGCTCCGGCTCATCGCCGAAACCGGTGTCCCGGCCCTGCTCATCACCCACCAGCCGGAGGAGGCCCTGCGCCATGCCCATCGCGTGGCGGTGATGTCGGAAGGCCGGCTGCTGCAGTGCGCCGCGCCGAAGGATGTCTTCTTCCGGCCCGTGGACCCGGTCGTGGCCTCGGCGCTCGGTCCGGTTACGCTCCTCGGCGAATGCGAGGTCCGCGCGGGCGAGGCACTGACACCGCTGGGCCAGATGCCGGTTCCGGAACACGCCGGGGCAACGACAGTGCGCCTTGGCCTGCGTGAAGGCGCGTTGCGCGTTGATCCCGGCGGCGCGGTCTCGGCGCGCGTGGCGGGCAGCGCGCTGCCGGATATCGTGTTTCGCCTGCCGGTCGAGCTTCACGGCCGGCGTGTCGATGCGGTCCTGCCCGACGGACTGGACGTGCCACCGGTCGGCAGCGAGGTCCGGCTTGCTGTCAACCCGCAGCGGCTTCTCTGGTTTTCTGGCTAGCGTTCCGCCGGCCCTTCGCAATGCGTTCACGCGCCATTTCATCGGCGACATCGGAGGTCGGACGGCCCTCCTCCAGCGCACGGTCGAGGACCTCGCCGAGCGTCTCGATCAGTTCGTCAAGCTTGCTGTCGACCCAGCCGCGCGAATAGGTGCCGGAAATTTCCGAGGCCACGTTGATGATCCCGCCGCCGTTGATGATGTAGTCGGGCGCGTAGAGCACACCGGCCTCAACCAGCCGGGCGCCCATGTCGCGGGTCACGAGCTGATTGTTGGCACCCCCGGCAATGATTTTCGCCTTCAGGCCCCTCAGCATGTCCTCGGTGACCGCGCCGCCCAGGGCGTTCGGCGAGAAGATGTCTGCCTCCACGCTGGCGATTTCGTCGGGCGCAACGGTTTTCGCGCCGGTGACATCCCTCACCGCTTCCAGCGCCTCGGCGTTGACATCGCTGATGACGAGGTTCGCGCCATCGGTGGACAGGAGTCGCGCAAGGTGCCCACCGACATGGCCCACGCCCTGGAGTGCCACGGTGAGACCTTCGACACTGTCGGCGTCAAAGACCCGCCGGGCGCAGGCCTTGATGCCACGGAAGATGCCGTTGGCGGTCACCGGTGACGGATCGCCGCTGGCCGCTTCCCCCGTTTCCCGACCCGCGACAAAGCGAGTTTCCTCGGCGATGAACTCCATGTCCGCGGGGCTGATGCCGACATCCTCGGCGGTGTAGTAGCGTCCCTGGAGACTCTCGATCGCGCGCCCGAAGGCGCGAAAGAGTTCCGGCGTCTTGTCGGTGCGCGGGTCGGCCCAGATCACAGACTTGCCGCCGCCGAGTTCGAGGCCCGCCATGGCGGACTTGTAGCTCATGCTGTGGGACAGGCGCAGGGCATCACGCAGCATGGCCTCGCCGGAACGGTAGTTCCACATGCGACAGCCACCGGCGGACGGCCCGAGCCGCGTTGAGTGGATGGCGATGATCGCGCGCAGTCCCGACGCCTGGTCCTCGAACAGGTGAATGCCCTCATGGGCATCGTAGGACTCATGGTCGAACATGGCGGCGGTCTCCCGATTGCGCTGGCACACTGCCAGCAGGGTCAACCACCCTTCGACGCACAGATCAATTGCTGCGCGCGGTCTGGAGTGCCCACGGAATGTGACCCACGCCCGAGGGCAGTGCCGCATTCTCATTCTCCAGGAATGCCAATATATCGGCAAAGACGACCTCCGCCTGCAGGTCGCGCAGCAGCATGTGATAGCCGTCAGGGTAATAGGCGGTGCGCACATGGGCGGGAAAACGCGGCGCGGTCCGCTTCATCCCCGCCGGCGGGATAACCTCATCCTTGGCGCCATAGGTAATGAGCGTCGCCGGCGGCAGCTTGTCGGCGTGATCATGGGCGTTCTCCATGAGGCTGACCACGCCCTCGACCTGGTCGATGCGGTTCTCGCGCTGCATCATCGGGTCGCGGCCATTGCGCCGCAGCATCTCGATATTGTCCGAAGGCCAGATCTCCACGAAGCGCGGCGGCCGGACGATCCAGGCCCGGCGCAGGCGGGCCGACAGCCACAGGCTCGGGCGGTAGAGGAGCGGCAGCGCCCCCCAGCCGCGCAGGCCGGGACCGCTGAGCACCAGCCGGTCCACGCCGCGGGGCGGATCGTCGCTGCCAAACGCCGTCATCGCCACCGCACCGCCCATGGAGATGCCCACCACGGCGAGCACCGCGCCGGGATGGCGCTGCCGCGCGACCGAAACCGCGGTGCGCAGATCCTCTCGCATCAGTTCCTCTTCCGGCCAGACGCCGCGTCCGGGCGAGCGGCCAAAGCCGCGCTGGTCATAGGCATAAATCGTCACGCCCCGCTCAGCCCACCAGGGCGCAGCCATGTGAAAGGCATTCGCCCAGTCATTCATGCCGTGGATTCCCACGACCACGATCTCTCCAGCGCGCGGCCCCTCACCCTTCCAGACGGTGAGACCCAGCTCGGCCCCGTCAAAGCTGATGAATCGGTCATTCTCGAAACGTGGCACGGGCGGGGTCTCCGGTTGCTTTGCAGTCTGGCGTAGCGGTGCGCACGCCACGACCAGCGCGACCGTCCAGATCAGGAGGACGCGCGCAAGGCGCTGCGGACCGCGCGCTTCAGTTCCGGCAGGCATTCGGCCTCGAACCAGGGGTTTTTCTTCAGCCATGCATTGTTCCGCCAGCTCGGATGGGGTGTCGGGAAGATGCCCGGCGCATGATCCCGCCATGCGCGCACACGCTCTGTCAATGAAGCCGCGCGCACCTCCGGCAGGTGCCATTTCTGGGCATAGCTGCCGATCAGGAGTGTCAGTCTGATCCGCGGCAGGCGCGCAAGCAGGGTCTCCCGCCAGGTGTCGGCACATCGCTTCATCGGTGGCAGGTCGCCGCCCTTGGCATCATGGCCGGGAAAGCAGAAGCCCATGGGCATGATGGCGATGCGGGACGGGTCGTAGAACGCATCACGCGTGACGCCCATCCAGTCGCGCAGGCGGACCCCGGACGGGTCATTGAAGGGCACGCCGGAGGTATCGGCGAGATTGCCCGGCGCCTGGCTCGCGATGAGGATGGTGGCGCGCGGATCGAGCTGGAAAACCGGGCGCGGACGGTTCGGCATGTCGCCCGCGCACAGCCGGCACGCCGCCAGTTCCGCGGTCAGTTCCTCAAATGATGTCTTGGAAAGCGATTTGGCCATTGTCGCGGGATATGGCACGGGCCGGCGGAATCAAAAGGGCCGCCTTCGGCAGAAGGCAGCCCCCGTGAGCCTTCACGGCTCATGGAAAACAGGTCAGGGCCCTTTCGGGCGCGAATAACCTGTACCCTTCAAACGGTTTGCAGAGGCTGCTCCACGAAACCGGTTATCAGGGCGACTCCAATCGCCGTTACAGGTTTCTCACTCGACATTGGATCACCTCCTTTCTGCTGCTTCAAACGAAGTCGTCCGACCGCGGGC
The DNA here is from genome assembly GCA_964644395.1 of uncultured Hyphomonadaceae bacterium. Classification (GTDB taxonomy): domain Bacteria; phylum Pseudomonadota; class Alphaproteobacteria; order Caulobacterales; family Hyphomonadaceae; genus JBGSUF01. The sequence goes on from CAZXWB010000075.1 coordinate 8,324, forward strand.
CGGACACTCCCAATAGAGCATGTTTTGTGCCTAAGAAAAGGTTGATGCCCACATTGCCCCGCCTTTTCAGTGCCTTGCG
>CAZXWB010000076.1:0-8359 GCA_964644395.1 uncultured Hyphomonadaceae bacterium
GCGTATCGTATAGTGTCTGGAACGAGGCGTTCTGGGCATTGGTCGCGTTGGCCCTGGCCGCTGCGGGGCTTGTGTCTCGTGCAGAGGAGGATCGGTTGTGACACTTCCGGATTTTGCCGGTGCCGCCGAGCCCCTCGTCGATCTCGACATCGACACGCGGCGTGAAGGCAATGTTTCGCCCTTTCCCAGGCGCAGCGAGCCGATCTCGGCGATCGTCGTGACCTACAGGACCGGGCCGCGCCTGCGCGAATGCCTGCATGCCCTGGCCAGCGATCCCGACATCGATGAACTGATCATTGTCGACAATGGCAATTCCGAACGCACCACGCGCTTTCTCGATGATTTCGCGCAGGCACGCGACCATGTCAGGCTGGATCGCACGGGCGAGAATCTGGGCTTTGGCAAGGGGGCCAATCACGGCGCGCGGCAGGCCCGCCACCCGCTGCTGCTCTTCATCAATCCCGACGCGGTGCTGCGGCGCGGCGCGGCGGCGGCCCTGCGCGAGGCGGCGCGGACGGCCGAAGCCCCCTTCATTATCGGCGGCCGGCTGTTCAATCTCGACGGCAGCGAACAGCGCGGCCCACGCCGGCGCAAGCTGACCCTTGCGCGCGCCTTCGGCACCTTCACCGGCCTGTCGCGCCTTCCGGGGATCAGTGACGTGCACCTCGATGGCACGCCAACGCCCGACGGGCCGGTGCCGATGGAAGTGGTTTCCGGCGCGCTCTTCCTCACCGACCGGAAGGGCTTCCTTGAAACGCTGAACGGCTTCGACGAGGACTATTTCCTGCACGTCGAGGATATCGACCTCTGCCGGCGGGCCGCTCAGGCGGGCGGATCGGTTGTCTACCAGCCCGGCGGCGGCGCCCTTCACTACGGCTCCACCTCCAAGGTGCCGCGGACCTTTGTGGAGAAGCACAAGGCTGAGGGTATGGCCCGCTATTTCCAGAAGTTTGCCGCCTCGCCCGTGGAGCGACAACTGGCCCGGATCGCCGCGCCGGTCTTCATCGCACTGCTCGTCGGGCGGGCGAAACTGTTCACGCTTCGCGCCCGGTTCAGGCCCTGGCTGGCGAGCGGGGAGATCGGTCGGAAAAAACCGCGTTAGAGACCCGGGCGGCAAATCTGAACCGCTTGATGGCGCGTCTCGTTCGCGCCGGACAGCGTCGCAATCCTCGCAGGATGCTCAGGGAAAGCCACCGGCCCTCGAAAGCGATGAACTGACCGCGTGACCGAGGACGTTTTCCAGCCATTTGGCCGTCGCGACCAGCTTTTCGAGATCGAGCCCCGTCTCGAAGCCGGCCCGGTGCAGCATGTAGACCACGTCCTCGGTTGCGACATTTCCCGTCGCCGCTGGCGCAAACGGGCAGCCGCCAATGCCACCGACACTGGAATCGATCACGTCCACGCCGGCCTCGACGGCGGCATGGATATTGGCGAGCGCAGCGCCGCGCGTGTCATGGAAATGCACGCGCAACGCCACGTCGGGCGCCGACTGACGCACGGTGTCGAGCAGGGCGCGGGTCTGCCAGGGCGTGGCCACGCCGATCGTGTCGCCGAGCGCCAGTTCATGGACTCCGGCGCGCTGGGCCCTCGCGGCCAGGGCAGCCACCGCTGCGGGATCGACCTCACCGTCATAGGGATCGCCGAAGGCCACCGAGATCGTCGCCGAGAGCGCGATGTCGGCCTCATGCACCAGCGGCGCACAGGCCGTGAGCGCATCGGCGCTTTCCTCCGGCGTCATGCCCTGGTTGCGCGTGCCGAAGCCGTTCGACGCCACCAAGACGAAATTCACCTCGTCAGCCCCGGAATCGATGGCCCGGCGCACGCCCTTCTCGTTCAGTGCCAGGGCGATGAACTTTCCGCTTGACCGGTCAAGGCCCCGGAAGACATCACCACTGTCGGCCATTTTCGGCACGGCCTTCGGACTGACGAAACTGCCCGCTTCCATGCGCTTCACGCCGGCATCGATGAGCCGTGCGATGAATTCGAGCTTCTGCGCCGTTGTCAGGTTTTTGGGTTCATTCTGCAGGCCGTCGCGGGGGCCGACCTCGACAATCTGGATGGGACGTTTCATGGGCAGGCCTCCACGCGCAGGGCGACGAACACGACCGGGTCGCCATTGGAATAGTTGAAGGCGGGGTAACGCCCGCTGGTGCGGGTGCAGAGCCCCATTTCCGAAGCTTCGGCCTCGAGCAGGTCGAGCACTTGCTTGCCGGTCAGTCCCCCATGGGTGGGCGAGCCGGCATGTTCGGTGTCGATCAGGAAGGCTTCAACCGGGTCGAGCCGCTCGCCGTCGCGCACCGACAAGACGGTCTTGTCAGCAGGCTTGTTGGTGGAAATGGTGGTGTTGGTGCCCGTGGTAAAGGCGAGGCTCGGCTCGGCGTAGTAGACCGCACGCACGCGCTCCGGACCCGTCTCGCAGCGCGCTGGATTGCCGTCGGGCAGGCCGCAGACCTCCGCCAGGGCGTCGCGCCCGGTCTCCGTCGCCATGAGCCAGGACTGCTGCGGCAGGACATTGGCCCGGAAGTTCGAGGAGATCAGCATGGCCGCCACCACGCTCGCGCCGACCATCGCCGTGATACGCTTCTGCGCGGCGAGCACCACGGCGATCAGGGCGGCGATCACGCCGGCTGCGAGCATCTTCATTTCGAGGTCGAGACTCGTGGACCACGCCGCGAGCACGTCGGCCCGGTCCATGGTGCGGAATTCACCGGTATACTGCTCCTTCGCCCATCGGATGCCGAAGGGCGTCGACAGGAAGGTCAGCACGCCCGTTCCCAGCGCGAATAACCCAAAGGAGAACCAGCGCGACACGGGCGCCCGCGCCCCCTCCATCAGCCGCAGCGCCGCCCACCCGCAGAGCAGGGCAAGGGCCGGATAGGCCGGCAGGATGTAGTGGCTGAGCTTGGTGGGCAGGAATTCGAAGACGAGCCAGGTCGGCACGATCCAGGCGACAAGCAGGCGTACGGGCGCGGTGTCGCTATCATTGCGCCCCCGTTTCCACAGCGCGCGCACGGCGAGCACGACTGCCGGGATGAGGATGATGGTGGCGGGGAAGAAATGCGTGGTGAGGAAGGCGATATGGTATCCCGGCAGCCCCCCATGGCCTTCCGACGCACCGGTGACCTTGTCGGCGAGATCCTTGCCGACCGCGCCTTCGAAGAACGCCCCCGCCGTTGCCATCTGGATCCAGATGAACCAGGGCAGGACGAGGATGACGAACAGCAGCGGCCCCGGCCACCAGGCCACGGGCCTCATCCAGTTCGCCCGCCGCTCCCAGAGGAACAGCGCCGCCATGGTGAGGCCCACCACCATGGGCGTGATCGGCCCCTTGATCAGGAAGCCGAGCCCGATCGCCGCCCAGAGCAGGATCGACAGCCCCTTCTGTTCGTCCATGCGTGATGCCCGGGCGAGGTAGAGCCGGATGAGCGCGCCCATGGCGAGCACGGTGAAGGCGATCAGCACGCCGTCGGTCTTGCCGTAATGGGCCTCTGTCGTGAGCAACAGCGTTGAGGCAAACAGGATCGACCCCATGAAGGCCGCCTGTCGCCCGATGAGCGGCCAGCCGGCCCAGAAGGTCAGCATCGCCGCGGCCACCCCGCCCACCAGCGAGGGTATGCGATAGGACCAGATCTGCTTGGCCTCGGCGCTGGAAAACGCCGCCGTCGCGCCCGCCTGGAGCCAGTGGATGCCCGCAGGCTTCTTGTTCCTGAGCCCCGACTGCTCGCGGATGCGGATATAGTCGCCGGTCTCCAGCATCTGCTTCGAGGCCTGGGCGAAACGGGCCTCGTCGCGGTCCAGCGCGGGCAGGCTGAACACGCCGGGGGCCGAAGCGATCAGCGTGATCAGCCCGATGATGGCATAGGCCCATGGGCCGCGGCTCAGATTTTCCAGCCTGAGGAAACGCATCAGCGCGCGCACTGCCTCACACGCCCTTCAGATCATGCAAGGCGCAATCTGCCTCTCGCGCATCCGGGATTCCGGCGTTAAGAGGGGCGCCAGCGAATGCTTCGCGATTGTTTCCCTGGCAAGCTGAAGGCGCGCCGCGCATGGCTGAATCCCTTGAATTCTCGGTTGTCGTCCCGGTCTATAACGAGGCTGGCAATGTGGACAAGCTGATCTCTGAGATTGTCTGGGCGCTCGACGGGCGCGCCTATGAAATGGTGTTCGTCGATGACGCCTCCAGCGATGACACCCGCGCGGTGCTGGTCGGGCTGAAGGAAAAATACCCCGCCCTGCGCGTGGTGGGCCACAGGAAGAATTCCGGCCAGAGCCGGGCCATCCGCACCGGCGTCATGCATGCCCGCGCGCCTATTGTCGGCACGCTCGACGGCGATGGACAGAACGATCCGGCAAACCTGCCCAACCTCTACCGCCAGCTGACGCGGCCCGATGCACCGGGCGGGCTGCAGATGGTCATGGGCCGGCGCGCCAGTCGCAAGGACACCGCCTGGAAACGCTTCGGCTCGAAACTCGCCAACGCGATCCGCCAGCACATGCTGAAGGATGATTGCGACGACTCCGGCTGCGGCATCAAGGTGTTCAAGCGCGAGGCCTTCCTGCGCCTGCCCTATTTCGATCACATGCACCGCTACATGCCCGCCCTGATGAAGGCGGAAGGCTTCGGGGTGGAGTTCCAGGACGTGAACCACCGCCCGCGCGGGACCGGCAAGTCGAAATACACCAATTTCGGACGCCTCGCGGCGGCCTTCTCCGACATGCGCGGCGTCATGTGGCTGATCAAGCGCCGGAGAAACCCGCAAGGTTCAGACGAGCTTTAACGCAATCTCATCAATCGCACGTCATCTCTCGCCTTGAGAGCCAGTCTCGGCTAAACGGGACTGTGTTGACCTTGTACGGGAACGACCATGAACAAGCCGCCGAAGGAAGCGATGATGGGCATGGCGGGTGCTGCCATGCTGGATCGCAAGCGCCAACAGGGCGCAGGCGGCGACGGCAATGATCCAAGGAGGGGACATCCCATGCGCGTAATCTTCAGTAGCTTCCCGCTGCTTCTCTTTCCGGTCCTGATCTACAACCTCATGGCCTTCGTCTTTGGCGGGGGTGATGCCGAGGCGGCCGAGGCGGCAGTGGAAGGAGCCAAGACCTTCTCGCCCATGCTCGACAATCTCGCCAGCGGCCTGTTCTCGGTGCCGATGATTTCCGGCGTGCACTGGACGGTGACCTCGGGTGATGCGCTCCTGCTCTTCGCCGTGGCCATGCTGTTCCTGGAGATCATCAAGGCGACATCGACGGGCACCTCGACCATTTTCAACCATGCGCTTTCCATGGTGATCTTCATCATCTGCCTGGTGGAATTCCTGCTCTTCCCGCAATTTGCGACCAGCGTGTTCTTCATCATCACCATGATGACCCTGCTCGACGTGCTGGCCGGTGTCATGGTGACGATCGTGTCGGCGCGGCGCGACTTCGGCGTGGGCGAGGGTTTCGGGGGCTGATCACGCCACCGGCCACCGTCTGGAGGGAACGGGACATGCCTTTCGCGCTTTAAGCAGGCATGTCCCTTCTCGCATCCTCCAAGGCAAAGCTTCGCAAACGCCTGCGGGCCCTGACCCAGAGCTATCACGCCCTGCCGATCGCAGGCCTGATCGGCTTCCTGGAAAACACCATCATCATTGTCGCCATGGAGCCGCTTTTCCTGCCCATGATGGCAAGCCGCGGGCGCGGGGCCTGGAAGGTTGCCCTCGCCCTGCTCATCGGCAATGTCCTGGGCGGGCTCGCCATGTACACGCTCGGCATGTGGCTTGAAGGTCCGGTGATCGAGCCGCTGGTGGCGAGCATGGGCGCCGGGGAGACCTATGCCGACGCCCAGCAGCAGCTGCGCGAAAACGGCTTCATGTCACTTTTCCTCATCGGCATCACGCCCTTCCCTTTCCAGATCGGCGCAGCCGCCGCCGGCGTGGTCGGCTATGGCCTGGTCTGGTTCCTGCTCGCCGTCACCGTCTCGCGCGCGATCCGCTATGGCTGGATGGCGGCGGTCATCATGGTCTTCGGCCACCGCGCCGAGAACTGGATCGAAAAACACGAACTGGAGATCTTCCTGCTCGGCATCGGCGTGTTCGCCGGCTTCGTGCTCTACGCCGTCTTCATGGCCTGAAGCGCTGCCAAGACAAAAAAAGCCCGGCGAGAGGCGTCGCCGGGCAAGGGATGGATTTCGGTCAGTCCGGGGAATGACCAGCCTCAGCCTATGTGGCCTGAGGGCTTCAATCAATGAATAATTTTGATTTCATTCATTGGTCAATACTCACGAGGTCCTCACCCTCACGGGCAGCGATGGAAGGGCCATCACATCCAATGCCAGGGACGCGGCGCCGGCTTTCAGGATCGAGGTCAGTTTCATCGGGGCATCCTCCGTTTACACGGGGGATAAACGCAGCCGCTCACCGCAACCGGACACTGAAATGACAGATCCTCAGGCCGACAGCCCGCGAATGATGAGGTCGGTGACGCGCCGCATCTCGTCCTCCAGCCGCTCGCGGGGCACTTTCGCGATCACGGTCGGATAGCAGAATTTCATCGTCGCGGTCTGGATCGTGTCGGCCATGGTTTCCGGGTCGCCGACACCAGTGAAAGCGCCCGACGCCTCGCCGTCGGCGAGGACCTGGACGAAATACTTGCGCTGCAGGGCGGCCTCCTCGCGCACGAAATCCGGCCGCTCGCGCTCCAGCACCTCGGCGATCTCCAGCACCTTGTCATCCTTGGAAACAAGGTCGAACCAGTACTCCATCTGCCGCCACAAGAGGGCGCGCAGGCGTTCCGGGGCATCCTGTGTCCGGTCACCGGCGATTCGCGCGAGTTCCGCCTCCAGTATGGCATGCTTCTTCAGGGCCAGCGCCTCGGCGATTTCCAGCTTTGACGCGAAAAACCGATAGATATTGCCCGCCGACATGTCGCAATCGCGGGCAATCTCCGCCATGGTTGTCTTTCCATAGCCATAGTGCAGGATGCGCGTCATCGCCGCTTCCAGGATCAGCGCACGCGTGTCGCCTGCCTTGGTGTCTTCCGACTTCGTGTCCATCATTCTAAACTACTGATCATGCTTGAATCTTCAACAATTCGTTCAGACGACACCCCGTTCCGGCGCATTGGCGTGCTCGGTGCCGGCGCCTGGGGTACGGCGCTGGCCGTGGTCGCCCACAGGGCCGGACGCGAGGTCGTGGTCTGGGCGCGCGAGATCGACGTGGCCAATGCGCTGTCGAAGGGAGAGGGCAATCCGGTCTACCTGCCGGGCGTCAGCCTGCCCGCACTGAACGCCTCCACCGACATGGCCGTCATGGCCGGGGTCGATGCCATCCTCGCCGTGGTGCCGGCCCAGTTCGCCCGCGCCGCCTATGTCAGCCTCGACAAGCACCTGACCCGCGAGACCCCGGTCGCGCTCTGCGCCAAGGGCGTGGAACAGTCCTCGCTGAAGCTGCAGACCGAAGTCCTCGCCGACATCCTGCCCCAGGCGCGGCCCTCGGTCCTTTCGGGGCCGAGTTTCGCCTCAGACGTGGCGCGCGGCCTGCCCACGGCGGTGACGCTGGCCAGCGCGACGCCCGAGGATGCCAGCGCCTGGATCGCGGCCATCGGGCTGCCGACCTTCCGGCCCTATGCCGCCACCGACCTGATCGGCGCGGAGGTGGGCGGTGCGGTGAAGAACGTCCTCGCCATCGCCTGCGGTATCTGCATAGGGCTCGGGCTCGGCAAGTCAGCCCATGCCGCACTGATCGCGCGCGGCTTTGCGGAAATGACCCGGCTGGCGCTCTCGCTCGGCGGACGGGCGGAGACGGTGGCGGGCCTCTCAGGCCTCGGGGATCTCGTGCTGACCTGTTCCTCCGAGCAGTCGCGAAACATGAGCTTCGGCAAGGCGCTGGGCGAGGGCCGCAGCGCACAGGATGTGCTGGCGGAACGCAAGGCGGTCACCGAAGGCGCCGCCACCGCCCCGGCGCTCGTCAGGCTCGCCCGCCGCCAGGGCGTGGAAATGCCGATCTGCGAATCAGTTGCAAGCCTCCTGGCCGGAGAGGTGGACGTGCCCTCGGCCATGGACCGCCTGCTGAACCGCCCCTTCAAGGCGGAAAGTGAAATGGAGGGGGCGTAGAAGATTGGCGAGCGCGACACCCTGCTGCACAGACCCTTCGAGGCCCTGCTCGCGCAGGGCACCTCAGGGTGAGGGGTCTTTGGGTGCGAGATCGCCACACCACCCCCCTCATGCCGAGGTGCGAGCCGCAGGCTCGCCTCGAAGCATGGTGCCGCAAGCGCTGCACTCAACCGCACGACCCACATCCAGAACCGTGATACGGACACCAAATGCTCTTCATCATCCACGCCATCGACAAGCCCGGCCACCTGGAGGTCCGGATGG
>CAZXWB010000077.1:0-8251 GCA_964644395.1 uncultured Hyphomonadaceae bacterium
GCCATCTCCTCATCGGAGATCACACCGGCCTGCCAGAGCTTGTAGCCGAGCAGGATCGGCATGGCGGTCTGGTCCTGCTGCACCGCGACCCATTCAATGGTGCCATCGACATGGGTCTTCTGCAGGAACCATCCGGTGACGCCGTTATTGCCGGGCGTGTCCTCGCGGACCTGCACTTTCGGCAGGTAGCGGAAAGCGGTGAGCGCGGTTTCCTCATCCCCCATGGCGAGGAAAGCCGAGGCAACCTGGAAGAAATCCCGCGGCCAGACGGCCTTGTAGCCCGTCTGCGGGACGCTCGCATCGGCGGTCTCGCCCCAGGGGAAGGACAGCGAGGCGATCAGCGCGCCGGCATGGGTCTTGTCCTCCAAGACCTTCAGGACAATGGCGGAGGCATAGGCGAGCTCGCCGCCATCGAGGCTCTGTTCTGCGAGGCTCGGGAGGTGTTCCAGCGTGTCGAGATAACCCTGCCATTCGGAGACATAGGTGTCGAGAAGTCTCCGCGGGTCCTCATTCAGCACTTCAATGGCATTCCGGTCGGCATCTTCGCGGGAGGTGCCGAAACCCACCACGAGGGTGGATGTGACAGACGCGCCGGTGCGGCCCGCCGGGGACAGGGTGATGCGCCCGGCGACATCGCCTTCAACGCCCGTATCGATCACTTCCGCTGACAGGGAGGTGTCAGCCCGGAAAACCAGATGGGCGTCGCCTTCAGAGGCGTAGAGCCTGTCATCCGCGGCTTCGATCTGGTCGCCCGTTCCCGTGTTTGCCAGTGCCGGATCGATCCGCGCAAGCACGTCCCAGTCGCCTGGGCCTTCAAAGTCGACAATGGCGACAAGGGCCTGGGCGTCGGGTGCCGCAAACACGGTGGCGCGGAGCGACCAGTTTTCACCCGCCTGTGTCAGCGTGTAAGCTGGCGCCTGAGGCAGATCGTTGGCGTCGCGCGCCTCAACGGCAAAGTCAGCGATCTGCGTCTGCGGAACGATCAGGCCATCGCTGCCTCGGACCTCGAACACGATCTCCCGGATCTGGGCCTCGTGGATCAGCCCCCACATCACTTCGGTGATCCGGTCCTGGGTCAGGGAGAACCAGACCTTCGAGACCGGCCCGGTTGTGGCTTCACCGGAGAATTCGCCGTCCAGATACGCCTCATAGCTTGTCCCGACGCCGAATTTCTGCGCGCTCGACCAGTTCACCTCCGGCACGCTGGCGGCGTCGTCGGCGATGGCGGAGGAGGCGCCATTGTCGCCCTGGCCGGCTCCGGCATCGGTGGACGCGGTTTCCGGCGGCGTCGCCTCACCTCCGCAGGCGGCAAGCATGACCAGGCCCAGGACCGTCAGTATGGATCGCATGGCAGGCTCCCTCGTCTTGTTTCCCCCGCAATTACCAGCACAGGCTTGCGGGAAACGCCACTGCAAATTCATGCAAGATTTCCGGTTCATAGAATACAAGCGCACCGCACAGTAATGGCTGCACGAATGAAAAAATACCAAATATCGCTTGTTTTCAGCGTTCTGTGTCGATTGCCTCGCCCGGCGGCCTGTGCCATTGTCTTTGCAAAACAAGACGGCGGCCCACGCCACACCCGTGGGAGGGAGGCAAGCATGCGCAAACAGCGCCTGAGCATGGCTCAGATCTGGAACATGTGTTTCGGATTCCTGGGCATCCAGATCGGGTTCGACCTGCAAAACTCGAACATGAGCCGCATTTTCGAGACCCTGGGTGCGGACTATCAGAACATCGCCATTCTCTGGATCGCCGCGCCGCTGACGGGCCTGATCGTGCAGCCCATTGTCGGGCATTTGTCGGACAAGACCTGGACACCGCTCGGTCGCCGGCGCCCCTATTTCCTCGTTGGCGCGATCCTGGCGAGCCTCTCGCTGCTGGTCATGCCGCATTCGCCGGCGCTCTGGTTCGCCGCCGGCATGCTCTGGATTCTCGACGCCTCGCTCAACATCACCATGGAACCCACGCGCGCCTTCGTCGGCGACAACCTCCCCGACGAGCAGCGCACCACGGGCTATGCCATGCAGAGCTTCTTCATCGGCGTCGGTGCGGTGATCGCAGGCTACCTGCCGACGCTGATGGCCGATCTCGGCGTCAGCAACACCGCCGTGCCGGGCGAAATACCGATGACGGTGCGCATCAGTTTCTACTTCGGCGGCATCATGCTGTTCCTGGCGATCCTGTGGACCGTCTTGTTCTCGCGGGAATACTCACCGGAGGAAATGGAGGCGTTCGAGCGCGCGCGACTTGAGCTCCTGGGCGAAGACGCAGAACTGCCGGACGCGCCGCGCGAGGCCAGCGCGTTTCACACCGGCGGGATCGTCTGGCTGGTCGCGGGCGCCGTGCTGGCAGCACTCTTCTACGCCATCCGGACCGGCCTCCTGCCCGGTGTCATGGACGCGGTTCCTGTGTCGAAGGAAGCCTATGTGCTCGCCGGCCTGGTGGCTGCCTTCGGCGTGCTCCAGCTGGTTGCGGGGTCGCTGCGCGCGCGCGGCAAGAATGACAATGGCTTCATGGAGATCGTGACCGATCTTTTCCGCATGCCGCTCACCATGCGCCAGCTCGCAGTGGTGCAATTCTTCACCTGGTTCGGCCTTTTCGCCATGTGGATCTACGGCACCCAGGCGGTGACGAGCTTCCATTACGGCACGACCGACACGACCAGCGAGACCTACAACCAGGCGGCAAACTGGTGGGCGGCGCTGGGCGGCATCCGCAATGGCGTGGCCGCAGCCGGCGCGCTCGGCATCATGTGGCTCGCCTACCGCATGGACCGGCGCCACCTGCATGCCGGCTGCCTCGCCCTCGGCGTGGCGGGCTTTGCCTCGACATTTGTCCTGCCGGGACCGCTTCTCTGGGTCTCCATGATCGGTGTCGGGATCGGCTGGGCGTCCATCGTGTCCGTGCCCTACGCCATCCTGTCGGGGTCGGTGCCGGCGGCGCGCATGGGCATCTATATGGGCGTGTTCAACATCTTCATCGTGGTGCCGCAGCTCCTCGCCGCCACCCTGCTCGGCACAATCCTCGCGGCCTTCGGCAACCAGCCCATCGTCGCGTTCGGCGTCGCCGCGGTTAGCTGGACCATCGCGGCACTGGCCACGCTGCTGGTGAAGGACGCCGCCCAGGACGAAATCATCGATTCCGCGGAAGTTCCGGCATGAAACACCTCACCCTCCTCCTCTCGCTCCTCACCGCGCTGAGCCTCGCCGCCTGCCAGAGCAACGGCGCGCCGCAGGCCGCGACCAGCCGCTACGCGCCGGAACCCTTCGTCAAGATCACCCATCCGGAATGGTCGAAGGACGCCGTCATATACCAGCTGAACACCCGCCAGTTCACGCCCGAGGGCACCTTCGCCGCCGCCGAGAACGAGCTGCCGCGCCTGGCCGAGATGGGCGTCGACATCATCTGGCTGATGCCGATCCATCCCATCGGCGAGGTCAATCGCAAGGGCACGCTCGGCTCGCCCTATTCGGTGAAGGACTATCGCAAGGTGAACCCGGAATTCGGCACGCTGGAGGATTTCAGGTCCTTCGTCGATGCCGCCCATGATCAGGGGCTTTATGTCATCCTCGACTGGGTCGCCAACCACACCGCCTGGGACAACTGGATGGTGGAGGAACATCCTGAATGGTACGAGACCGACTGGGACGGCGATTATCGCCCGACACCCTGGTGGGACTGGTCCGACATCATCGATCTCGATTACAGCCATACGGGCCTGCGTGAATACATGGCCGAAAGCATGATTTACTGGGTCCGCGACGTCGGCGTCGATGGCTTCCGCGCCGATGTGGCGGGATATGTACCGCTCGATTTCTGGGAGGATGTGCGCGCCGAACTCGACGCCATCAAGCCGGTCTTCATGCTCGCGGAATGGGACCAGCGCGACGTCCACGCCCGCGCCTTTGACGCCACCTATGCCTGGGGCTGGAAGGATGCCGCCCAGGCCGTGGCGCGAGGCGAAGGCAATGCGAAATCCTTCTTCGGCTATTATTCCGGCAATGAGAGCGCCTGGCCTGAGGACGCCATGCGCATGGTCTACACCGCCAATCACGACCAGAACTCCTGGGATGGCACGGCGCCGGAAATCTACGGCCCTGCCTACCGCGCCATGATCGTGCTCTCCTTCACCGGCGAGGGCATTCCGCTCATCTATAACGGCCAGGAAGCCTTCAATGAGAAGCGCCTCGAATTCTTCGAGAAGGACCCGATCCAGTGGCGCAAGCATGAGATCGAGGATCTTTTCCGCCGGCTGATCGATCTGAAGACCGAAACCTCGGCGCTGTGGAACGGTGCCGCGGGAGCGCGCATGGTGCCGGTGATCAACACGCGCGCCGACGAGGTGCTGAGCTTCACCCGGACCGATGAGAATGGCGGCGTGCTCGTCATGATCAACACGACCGGCAATCCGCAGACATTCGAGCTGATAGATGGCCCCTTCGAAGGCCAGTACCGCGATTTCGAGGCGGGCGTGACCTACGACCTCACTGGACCTTCGCGCTTCACGCTGGTCAGATGGGGTTACAAGGTTCTGATCCGGGAGACAGCATGACCAGCGCCAGTTCCGAGGCCCTTCGCAAGCTCGTCATTGTCGGCGGTGGCTCGGCCGGCTGGATGGCCGCGGCCGCGATTTCCAACACGGTCAGGGGCGGCTGCGAGATCGTCCTGGTAGAATCCGAGGAGATCGGCACCGTCGGCGTCGGTGAGGCGACGATCCCCTATATCCGCCGGTTCAATGCGGATCTCGGCATCGACGAGGCGACCTTCATCCGCGAGACGCAAGGCTCCTTCAAGCTCGGCATCGAGTTCGTCAACTGGACCACGGACAATCACCGCTATTTCCACCCCTTCGGCACCTTCGGGGCCGAATTCGACAAGGTCCCGCTCTGGCAGCACTGGCGCAAGGTCCATGGCGAGGGCCAGGCCGACGCGCTGGAGGAGTATTCCATGTGCTGGGGGGCCGCGAAGGCCGGCAGGTTCGAACATCCCATGACGGACCGGCGCAACATCCGCTCGACCTTCGACTATGCCTACCATTTCGACGCCACGCTCTATGCGCGTTTCCTGCGCCGCTACGCCGAGGCGCGCGGCGTGAAACGTGTCGAGGGACGGGTCGGCCATGTGGAGCTAGATGGTGAGACCGGCTTCATCGAATCGCTCACCCTGGAGGACGGCCAGACCATCGCGGGCGACTTCTTCATCGACTGCACCGGCTTCCGCGGCATCCTGATCGAACAGATGCTGAAGACCGGCTATGAGGACTGGTCACACTGGCTGCCCTGCGACCGGGCCGTGGCGGTGCCCTGCGAAACCGGCGGTGACGGCTTCACGCCCTATACCCGCTCGACGGCCCGGCCGGCGGGCTGGCAGTGGCGCATCCCGCTGCAGCACCGCACGGGCAATGGCCATGTCTATTCATCCCGCTTCATGGAGCAGGGCACCGCCACCGACATATTGATGTCCAATCTGGACGGCCCGGCGCTGGCCGAACCACGCCACCTGCAATTCACCACCGGACGGCGCAAGCGGTTCTGGAACCGGAACTGCGTCGCCATCGGCCTGTCGGCGGGTTTCATGGAGCCGCTGGAGTCGACCTCGCTGCACCTGATCCATATCGGCATTGCACGCTTTCTGGCGCTCTGGCCGAACCGTGATGCCAGCCCGCTTTCGGCCGCGGAATACAACCGGCTCACAGGCGAGGAATACGAATGGATAAGGGACTTCCTGATCCTTCACTACCACGCCAACAGCCGCACGGAGGGCGAACTCTGGCGGTATGTGCGCGAGATGGAGATCCCGGACAATCTCGCCTGGAAGCTCGAGCAGTTCCGCCACAATGGGCGCCTGGTCTCACCGGGACAGGAACTGTTCACGAATCCGAGCTGGCTGGCGGTCCTGATCGGCCAGGATGTCATGCCGGAGCGCTATGATACGTTGCTCGACCTGCGCGATGTGGACGGGGCGAAATACCTCGCCGGCATCCGGAACGCCATCGGTGAAGCGGCGCAGGTCATGCCGACCCACGCGGAATTCGTGTCACGACTGGTGGGAGAGCCCGTCGCCGCATGACGGCCACAGGCAAGCGGCGCTCAGGCCGCGTCCTGGATGTCGACCAGCTTGAGGCCGAATTCGAGATCCTCGCCGGCGAGCGGATGATTGGCATCGGCCGTCACCGTGTCCTCGCTGACGGCGGTGATCACGAGATTGACCGTGGAGCCGTCCTGCTGCTGGGCCGCCAGGGTCATGCCGGCCTCGGGCGTCTCATTTTCGGGCAGCTGGCCCCGCGGTATCTGGATAACCATGTCCTCGCGCCGTGGTCCGAAGGCATTTTCGGAGCTCACCGTCACGGTCTGTTCGGAGCCAACACTCATGCCGTCGAGGGCGGCCTCGATCTCGGGGAAGATCTGCGCCCCTCCAATGGTGAGCGCCTGGGGCGCATCGGCCTCGGTCCCGCCGACCACGCGGCCATCATTGGTGCGGACGGTATAGCTGACGAGGACGGTGTCGCCCTTTTTTGCAGTTTGCATGGTGAATCCTGTTTGGGAGCGTGGTTCGGGCGCTTGCCTGTATGCGCCGCGCGGAGCCTTGAGGCGATTTATTGTCTCGGTGTCGCAAAAGACTCGGCCAGCGTCAATGTTTTCCCCATCCGGCATGGCAGGCGGGACAGGATCGCGTTCAGCGCAAAACTTGCAACACTGACTTGCAAAAACGCTGCGCGGGGCTGAAAACATGACGGAAAGTGATGCAAGGCGAGGCAAACACATGGCGAAGGACACCACCACTCTGGAAGACGTGGCCCGGCGAGCCGGCGTGTCCATTTCCACCGCCTCGCGCGCGCTCAACGACAATCCCAATGTCAATGCGCGCACCAAGCAGCTGGTCTGGAAGCTCGCGCGCGAAATGGACTACCCGTTCCGGCGCTACATGCCGTCCGGGCCGATCGGTGCGGAGGGCTGCATCGCACTGGTCGTCCCACGGCCGCAGGGGCGCGACACCTACCTGGCCGACCCCTTCCTCCTGGAACTGCTGGCCGGGATTGGTGAGGCGGCGGGGGACCGGGGATGTGACCTGGTCCTGTCCCACGCCGCGCCGCAGGCCTTCGACGAGCTCGAGGCCGCCATGCAGACCTCCCGCGCCGACGGCGTGATCTTCATCGGCCAGTCCTCCCTGCACGATGCCTTCAACAGGCTGTCGGAAACCGAAAAGCGTTTCGCGGTGTGGGGCGCGGAGCTTCCCGACCAGCAATACTGTTCGGTGGGCGGCGACAATCTGCGCGGCGGGCGACGTGCCACCATGCGACTCGGCCGGCTGGGGCGCAAACGCATCGTCTTCCTCGGCGAGACCGAGGCGCCGGAGGTTTTCCAGCGCTACAAGGGCTATTGCGAGGCGCTCGACGCGCTCGGCCTGCCGCGCGACGAGGCCCTCCTCGTGCCGGCCAAGTTCGAGGTGGCCTCGGCGGAAAGCTGCGTCGACGGCCTGATCAGCCGGGGCGCCGACTTCGATGCCATCTTCGCCGCCACCGACCTTGTCGCCCTGGGCGCGGTCCGCGCGCTGCAGCGTGCCGGGCGCGTGATCCCGCGCGACGTCTCCGTCATCGGCTTCGACAATGTGGCCTTCGCACGCTACGCCACGCCGACGCTCAGCACGGTGAGCCAGGACACCAAGACCGCCGGCCGCCTGCTGGTGTCGAAGATCCTCGATGGCTCCGGCACGAGTGGCCCCATGAGCGAACGGATCCCGACGGAGCTGATCGTGCGGGAATCCTGCGGCGACTGACGGACACACTTCGCAACCGCAGCAAGATTGCAAACTTTTGCATGTCCCGAAACCCCACTTGATGGGTAACTCTGCTCACGCGGTGTCCAGGTTTATGGCCGTAAGGCGGCTCGCATAGACGCAAGTGTTGCAGATATGGCACGCAACCAGCGTCTCCCGAGAAAATCGATGCATTTTTCTGCAAGGCTGATTGCTCTATTTGCATGGATTTGCGATAGTTTGCAGCAATCGGAAACATCCGAGACCGAATCATCGGAGGGAGGGTCCCCATGGACTGGAATTTCAAGACAAAGCCGACTTTCATCAATCAGGCGGCGACAGGCCTGGCGCTGGTCATGCTCACGCTCGGCCCGGCCGCCTATGCCCAGGGCGCCGAGCCTGTCGAAACCACAAGCGCCGAAACAGACACCGACGGCGATGAGGAAATGGGCCTCGACGTGGTGCGCGTCACCGGCATCCGCAGCGCCATCGA
>CAZXWB010000078.1:0-1341 GCA_964644395.1 uncultured Hyphomonadaceae bacterium
GCGGACATGCCGGTCCAACTGCTCCAGCGCATCGTTTTGTGCGCGTATCACCTGGAGCAGCTGCGCTGGCGTCGGATTGGCCGGCAGATCAATGGCTGCCGGTTCGCTTTTCTCCAGCCAGGCGTGTGCTGTGTCTGCCGCAGCACGCGCTTCACGTTCAGCGTCGCTCACACGCATTCCGCGCTGGCGTGCGGCGCGCAGGAGTTCCGTCTCGCGCGATTCCAGGTGTGCCTGGATTTGTTCGTGCGTGAGATCGGGCGGAATGCCGCCGACAATCCAGTGATAGTCGGTGTCGCCGTCGCCGATGTGGATGTCAGCGACCTGTGTCTCCACACCCATGACCCTGGGTGCCCGGCGAATGTTCACAATCGAGATCATGGTACCGCCTTTACAACGCCAAACAGCCGGAGGAAATTCGTGACAGTGTTCGACCCGCTGGCGGTGGTCCGGAACGCAATGCGCCGGGCGGATAAGCCAACGAAAACAACTGATGCCGCGTAAACGCTGGTGTTCTGGTTGAACAGGTTGATGCCCGTGTGGCTCCCGTACGTCGCGTAGGGATGGATGTGAAACGTTTCGCCCACATCACCGGTGTCCTGTATCCAGGCCATCAGGACCACGCCGACGGTCACAGCAGGGATATCGCCGCTGCCGGTACAGTCCAGCGTGTAGTAGCCGGCAGTCGACACGACATCGCTCTGCGCGGTGAGGCTGTCCCCGTCTTGCCACGTCCCCGGCACGGCATCAAACGTGATGTCACTGCCGGACACGCTGTCGACCAGGGCCTCATCGCCGCGCGTGGTGTTGCGAATGACGACCTTGAAGAGGCCCGTCCCGGTCGGCGTAATCGTGCTTATGCTGCCCGTGCTCGTCGACACCGTGACCGGGTTGGTCGTCGGATTGGCGTCATCAATCGTGCCGGTCCAGGCGGTTTCCGAGGAGGACACGTTCATGCGCAGATAGGCCTGCGTGCTGGACGTGACCGGCTCTAACGTGCGCCCGGTCAGCAGCAGCGCCTGGCACGTCCCCCCCGCGCCGCCGGCATTCGCGGTCAGCGCGACGGCGAACACGTCAGGCCGCAGCGTGCTCGACGGCTGTGCTTGCCCGGCGCTCGTGGACGTGTACAGGTAGTCGCCCGCGCTGCAATTGCCGTTGAGCGTGACGGTGCAGCGTCCGCGTCGCAGCACCGTGATGTCGGCGTCGTGTGCCCCGCCCGCTGTGACAACAGCCCACGTCACCAGGTCGTATTCGGTCGTCGTGGTGTAGAAATCGCCCGCTGCATCCAGGTATCCCACATCGCCGGCAGACACTGCCGCGCCAGACTTGTTGGTCACCGTGGTC
>CAZXWB010000078.1:1441-3589 GCA_964644395.1 uncultured Hyphomonadaceae bacterium
TGTGGCTGGCGTCTGCAAACGCACTGGCGTGCTGTCCGTCCAGCAAGTCAGCGTCCAGGCCGGAGCCGGCGCCGTCATCGTCCAGGATTTCGCTCAGTGCGGCCCCGCCGGCCAGCTTGGCAGCGGTGATGCCCCCGTCCTTGACCTGGAGCGCGTCGCCGGCCACCTCGAGCGTGCTGTCATCGACGTTCGCGGCCAGCGTGTAACTGCCCCCCGCGCCGCCGTCCGACCCGCTCAGGCCGTCGCCGGCGACCAGCACGCGCTCAGCGGTCAGCGTGTCGTCGGCGGCCAGCACCAGGTACTGCGCGTCCACCGGCGCAGTAATCTCCCCCGCGCCGTACACCGGGTCGTCCACACTGTCTTCGACATCGCGGTAGCGGAAGAACTCTATCTCCGCCTGTATCGTCTCCCCCGTCGCCTCGTTGGCCAGGCCAAGGCCAATATGCGCGGGTGTAAAATTCATGTGGACCGCCGTGGTCCAGTTCTCGCCGTCGGGCGAGAAGTCGAAGTGGTAATACCCGCTGCTGCCGCGTATGCGCAGGTAGTAATAAGTGCCGGCCTCGAATGACGAATACACCGACGCAGGATATAAAACGGTGGTCTGGTTAGACCAGACGGACACCCCAAATCCGTTGTACGTCGCACCAGACTCGCCATACGCGACCGGCCCGGCCATGAGGACCATGTCGTTGCCCGCAGCGTCATCGAACAACGCGAGGCCGGCCTGGAAATACTCCCCGTCGCCGCTGACGCTGGCGGCGTCCAGCCGGATTTTCGCGACAATCGTGAATTCGCTGCCTGGGGTCGCCTGGTAGATACCGGTCAGGTGCTCCCCGGCCTGGCTGGCTTGCGAGAGGGTGAGCGTCGTCCCCGCTTCGTTCAGGGTCTGGATATCCCCGGAGTCGAATTCCGTCCACAGCGACGTGTCAAACGCAGCGTCGTCGAATTCGTCATCGTAGGCCGAGGGCGCGTCGGGCGGGTTGTCCACGTCCCAGGCCAGCACGGTGCCGCCTCCGCCCCCGCGCTCGAAACCCCGGCACGACATGAAAATGTGCGCCGGCGCGATGCGCGTCTGGCCGGTGCGCAGCCACACGGCGGCTGCCGGCTCAAACGACGTGTCCGTGTTGGCCAGCAGGGCGGCCACGTCGTCGCCGTCGAACGGGCAGTTGGTCGCGTAGCTAAACGTCGCGTCGCCGGCCACGTACATCGCTTCCCCGGTGCTCTTGTTCAGGCCGACCACCACCAGCCGGTGGTGCTGCACGGCGGTGGGCACCGCGCTCGCCAGGTCGACGGTGGTCTCGCTCAAAAACGCCCAACTGTCGTGGTAGCGGTAGAGGTACGGCCCGACCGTCACCGACAGCGTCGCCAGGCCGTCACCATCGACCGCCGGGGTGACGCTAAACTCCGCCAGCTGCCGGGCGCTGAGCTGCACCGGGTCCGACGCCAGCCAGCTGTGCAGGCCCCCGTGCCGGCCCACATTCCCGGTCACACCGCTGCCCCCCCAGAAGCTGCTCGCATTGAACGGGTCCTCCTCGACGACTTCCCAGGTGTCGTAGCGGTTGCGGCGGAGGAAGACCTCCAGCCCGACCTGCGGCGTGACCTTCGTGCAGAGCACCTCCCACACCGCCACGCCGGTCGGCAGTGCCACCTGGACGTAAACGTAGTTGTCCCGCCCCGCCACGTACACATCCCCGTCCGGGTCGCCCATCACCGCCGGAATACTCTCCCGCCGGTCCATCATGCGGAGCGCTTGTTGGAGTGCGCGTTCGAAGCGCTGTTGCTGGGTCGTCATCATGCAATCCATATCGGTTCGCACCACACACCGTTGGTGTAGCCGGTCCATTCTTTGCGGCTCACGGTCGCGCCGCTGTCGGCGGTGTACAGCAGCCGGTCGCTGCACGAGATGAAGAAGATATCCGCGTCGTAGGGCCAGCCGCCGACCGCATGGCCGGTATAGCCCGACAGCGCGAACTGCATCGTCCACGAACTGCCCCGGTCCGCCGACCGGAAGAAGCGCTGGTCGACGCCGCTGCCCACCTTGTCCTGGCTGACTGCCCCCAGCAGCGCCAGCTCGTCCGGGTTGGGCGTGTACGTGTGCAGGATGTGCGTGATGGCGTTGGCGCGCCGCCCGCCGCCAAACTTCGTCGC
>CAZXWB010000078.1:3689-5951 GCA_964644395.1 uncultured Hyphomonadaceae bacterium
CCCAGCTCGCCTGCAGCGTGTCTTCGCCGTGCGCGCTGTACAGGATGGCACGTTCGCAGCCGTACCCCAGGCTCTGCTTGAGCGTCCAGGTCGGCGACGCCGCGCTGAGGTCTTCGGTCAGGTAGATTTTGGTGGCGCTGCCGTCGGAGACGATGACCGTCGCGCGGTCTTTGGGGGCGTGCTTGTCCACCCGGAAGGCGTAAATCGTGTAGCCGGCCCCCACGTCGGTGGCGACGTCGAACACGCTGGTCCAGGTTGGCGAAGCAGCGGTGAAGTCCTCGGTGCGCCGGATTTCAGTCTCGTCCGCGGCGTACACCAGCGACGGCGCGTCGGGGGTGTCGACGCCCGGTGCCGGCGCGATGTGCACTGGCGGCGTATACGGCGGCAGTTCGTAATCGTTGACCGTCGCAGCCGGTACGTCCTGGGTGGTGGCCGGCGCGCCGCTGGTCTCGGCCTCGAGGGTCAGCGTCTCCCGCGATGCCTGGACGCGGTGGTCGTAGGCCACATCGAGCGCGACCGGCACCATGCGCGCGGCGTCGAAGGCCAGGCCGCGCCGGTTCGTGCCGGCCTCCAGCGTCAGCGTCACGACCCGCTGCCAGGCCGGGTCGATGACATCCCCCCGGTGGGCCAGCGCCAGCGTGCCGCGCCGGACCACGCGCCGTCCGTCCCGCCGTGACTGCTGGTAGGCGTATTCGTGCCCGGTGCGCACGTTGAGGTCGCTCTGGCCGGTGACGAGCAGGCGGTCGAACGTGGTGATGGCCAGCCCTTGCCCGGGGGTATCCCCCGGCGCGACGGCCAGCACCGGCGTCGGCGTGCTGGGGTCCTCGACGATGGCCGACGCGCGCAGCCAGGCGACCCGGTCCCAGCCGGGGCGCTCGAACTGCGCCCCGCGCCCGTCGTCGGCCAGGTCGCAGTTGGTCAGCGCCACCAGCGGCGTCCAGTTGGCGCGCTCGGTGCCGGTCATCAGGTGCGGGATGCGCCGGATGGTGAAACGCCCCTGCCGGTCGCAGGTGCAGCGCGCCGACACGGCCCGCGCCAGGAAGGCGACCTGGTCGTACAGGCTGCCCAGTTCGCTGTCGAGGCGCACCACGTCGTAATCCCCGTAAAACGCGGGGCGCTCCAGGTCACACAGTTCCAGGATGTTGCTGTGCCACTTGAGCAGGTAGACCACCATCTTCCACCACGTCAGTCCTTTGACCTCGGCCCAGGTCGACGGCGACGCCTCGCGCTTCGCCGTTTGCGGGAAGGCGGGGCGGTTGGCCAGCAGCGCCAGGGGCGACCGGGCGTTGATGACGTTGTCGCTGGTCCAGGCGTTGATGGTAATCAGTTCGCCGGTCACGTACCCGACGAATTTGACGTGCTCGGCGTCGTTGTAGCCGTTCAGGCTGCCCCGGTGCGTCCCGAAGCGCTCGTCCTCCCAATAGATGACCAGCGCGTGCTCCGGATAGGCGCTCACATCGGCGTCATGCAGCGCGAACGACGCCTCCCAGCCGGTCAGGTGGGTGTAGCCCCGCCGTGACAGCGTCGCCTGGTACGGCGCGTATTCAGCCCGGTCGGCGGCGTAAACCGGCACGCGGGCCAGTGCGGTCTTGCCGTTGGAGTCGGTCACGGCCAGCTTGACCCAGCGCTTCCCTGCCGGGAAGGTCACCGTCAGGCTGGCCGACGTGGTCGAGCCGCTGGTGACCGTGCCGTCTTTCACGTCCCACGAATACGACGAGAGCGACGCCCCGTCGGCGACGGCATAGCTGCCGCTGGCGTCCAGCTCGACGGTGAGCACGCCGTCATCATCCACGAATCCGGCGCGTGCCGGGCCGGCGTTAGCCACCGGTGGGAACTTGTCGGTCTGGTCGCTGTAGGCGGTGTCGTAGTCCTTATATAATGTGCCGTCGGCATCGATGTAGGGCACCAGCGCGTAGGGCACATAGTGGTCGTACACGTCCAGGATATCGTCGCCGGCAAAGTCGATGTCTCCGCGCCCAACCGGGTGCAGGTACAGCGTCGAGCCAGAGACAGCCTTAAGGACGCGCCCCCAACCTTTCTCGGCACCGCTGCTGTCCAGCACGTGCACCATCATCCCGGCTTCGACATCGGACGTACTGCCCGGGTCGCCGTCGGGGTTGTCGACCGTCAGCGCGGAGAGGGGATAGCTAAACGACGCCTGGTCCACCCGGCGGCGCACGACGCGCGCCGGTTCCCAGACGACCACGTATCCCTCGACCCGCTGCGGGTGCCAGCGCCAGTGCTCCAGCGCCGTGCCGGACA
>CAZXWB010000078.1:6051-8250 GCA_964644395.1 uncultured Hyphomonadaceae bacterium
TTACGTGGTCTCCCCGATGATGTGCCAGCCGGTGCCGTCGCAGGCCATCGTGAGCGCGTCGTACTGGCCGCTCAAGGTCTGCGTTTCGGAGCCGTCGATGGTCTCGGTCGCGTCGCCATCGATGGTCACCGCGTTGGCGCTGCTGTCGGTCTTCTTGATGGTGTACACCTTGTGCTGTGCGCCGCTGGCCGCCGGCAGGGTAATCGTCACCGCGCCGCCGGAGGCATCGACCAGCACGATATCGTCGTCGCCGTCCAGCGTCGTGGCTTCGGCCACGCTCACCACGTACCGGGCGCCGACGCTCGACACCAGCCAATCGCGCAAATCCTGCGCGCTGACCTGTCGTGTCGTATTGGTCACTACCAGCGCTTGTAACGCACTCAACGTTCGTATTGTGTCTGCCATACGCCCTCGCTATAGAAACTCGCTGCTGAAGCTCTCGTCGAACTCCCAGGGCAGGTATTCGGTCAAAATCACGGGGAACACCGCGGCCATCCAGCGTCCGCGCTCGAAGGTGTGCTCTTCGGGACGGTAGATGGTGGCGTTGTACGTGCCCCAACTGCGCTCACGGTTTGGGGTCACGACCGTCACCTCCGCCGATTCCGCGTGCGTCAGCCCGCATTTCGCCAGGAAGTCGTCCATCGCGGCGGCATCGAACACCGCTGCGACCGCCCACTCCGTCACCTCCGCCCCGTCGGCGGTGATGCTGCCGTCCAACAGGGTGGTGCGCCGTCCGGGGCGCACGAAGCGGGTGCGCGGCGTCTTGCGCGTCGACACGCCCACGACAGCGACCAGCCCGTCGATGTTGTCGTGCCCAACGGCGATCTGATACGTCGGTGTCATCCGGCCACCCCCTCGAAGAACCCGATGATGGCGCGCTGCACGACCCCGCCCAGGCCCTGCTCAATCTGCACCATGTCCAGGCCCCCGCTGCCACTGCCGCCGTTCACCGTCACCGGCGCATTCACGTTCACCACCGGCGCTTGCCCGTGCGGTGTGACGTGCCAGTTTCCCAGGAACATGGCCGTTTCCGTTCCGCGTTCGCCGGTGCGGGCGAGCGTGCCCGGGGTGGGATAGCCGCCGCCGGCGAAGCCGGGCAGCGAAGCGTTAATCGCCCGCGCGACGGCGCGCAGGTCGGTTGTCCGCGAGCCACCCACGAAGCTGCTCACGCGCCGGGCTGCCGCCTGCGGGCTGGTCCCGCCGCCGGTGATAGTGCGGAACCCGGTGGCGAAGCGCGTCTGCAAGTCGCCCATGAAGTCGTCGGTCATGGCGGTGATCTGGGCGTAGTGGGTGGCGACGAGGCGCGTCTCCTGCGATTGGTTGGTGGCAATCGCCTGCAACTTTTCACGCGCCTGCCGGCGGCGCTCGGCATCCTCGCGTGCCCAATCCTCGCGTTGGCGCTGCAGGGCGATAGCCCGCTGCTGGTCTTCCTCACGCAGCTGGCGGTTGAAATCGGTCATGCGCTCCTGGCGCGCGCGGCGATGCTGCGCCTGCAGGTCGCGCAGCGCCTGCCGTCCGGCCTCCAGCTTCGCTTTGCGCTGTTCTTCCAGTTCGTCGAGGCGGTCCTGGAAGTCTTCTGCGCGGCGCTCCGCTTCCAACTGGTACTGCTCATCTTCGTCAGCCAGCGCCTGTTTGCCACGCTGCAGCTCCTCCACGACGGCCCGCGCATCGAGGCGTGCCGCCGCGTCCTCGATGCCCTGGCGCATGTCGCGCTCAATCTCAATCATCCGCCGCTGGTGGTCTTCCGCCTCACGGCGCGATGCCTGGTTGTGTTCTTGCAGCGCCTCAACCCGTTCCGCGTTGGCTTCGCTGGCGGTCTCGGCCAGGTCCTGGACCAGCTCGGCCTGGCGCGCGTGGTAGTCGCGGTCCATCTCGGCCAGGTCACGGTAGTGCGCGGCCAAATCATCGGCACGTTTTCGTGCAAAGTCGGCGGCATTGCGTGCCATGTCGCGCTGGCGTTCTGCGACCACCTCGGCCTGCGCCTGCTGGTAGGCCGCGATGGTCGCGGCCTGTTTCAGCCGGCGGGCACGCTGCGCGCCAGTCGCGGCATCGATGGCGGACGACACCCGCCCGGCGGCCAGCCCGAACCGGTTGGTAACCTCGGTGGCTTTGGCCAGCGTCTGGAACGCGCCCTGCACAGCCTCCTGGAGTTCCTCCTGCGCCTCGGCTTCAGCGGCGAGAGCCTGGGTGGTGGGGATG
>CAZXWB010000079.1:0-4713 GCA_964644395.1 uncultured Hyphomonadaceae bacterium
TTCCCCCAGGAGGCGATTCAGGCCGTTGTCGCCGAAGAAGGCTGGATTCTCGGCGTCTGAAGCCGTTTTTTCCAGTGTTTGCGGGCGATTCGGGCGATTCCGGCCTTTACGCCGCGCGGAAATCGATGAAAGCAGGAAATGTCCGTGTTCGGCGAGAAACGCCGCAGTTCAAGGAGGACGATATGAACAAAGGCGAACTGACCAAAGTCGTGGCTGAAGAGGCTGACGTCACCCAGGCGACCGCTGCCAAGGCGGTTGATGCAGTGTTCGACACCATTGCTGACAGCCTGAAGAAGCGCGACCAGGTCGCGATTGCCGGTTTCGGCACCTTCGTGGCCAAGACGCGTGCCGCCCGCAAGGGCCGCAACCCGTCCACCGGCAAGGAGATCGACATTCCGGAAAAGACGCTCGCATCCTTCAAGCCGGCTTCGGCCCTGAAGGATCTGTAGGTCACTCCACCCGATCTTGGAAAACAGGCGGCGTGCCTGGCAACCGGCACGCCGTTATTTTGTCTCCCGAGCGACGTGGGCCGCCGCCCCCTCGCCTCACATGCCTACAACCTTGCGGCTTTCACCTGCATTCGTGCCCTGAAGCCTCTCTGCCAGGAGGAAGGCGAGTTCCAGCGCCTGTTCGCCGTTCAGGCGCGGGTCGCAATGGGTGTGGTAACGTGACGACAGCTCAGCCTCGGTGATTTCCTGGGCACCGCCCAGGCACTCGGTCACGTCCTGCCCGGTCATCTCGAAATGCACACCGCCCGGATAGGCACCCTCGCCCGAGACGATCTCCACAAATTGGCGCACCTCCGACAGTATCCGGTCCACCGGCCGTGTCTTGTAACCATTGCCCGCCTTCTGGATATTGCCGTGCATGGGGTCGCAGGACCACACCACGGTGCGTCCGGATTCGCGGACCGCGCGCACCAGCGGCGGCAGGCCCTCGGCCACGCCGTCGGCGCCGAACCGCGCGATCAGGACAATGCGGCCCGGCTCGTCGGCGGGATTGATGGTCTCGATCAGGCGGACGAGCTCGTCGGTCTCCAGTCCCGGGCCACACTTGATGCCGACGGGATTGTTGATGCCCTTCACGAACTCCACATGGGCATGGTCGAGCTGGCGCGTGCGATGCCCGATCCAGAGCATGTGGGCAGAGGTGTCGTACCAGTCGCCACTGGTGGAATCGATCCGCGTCAGGGCCTCCTCATAACCGAGCAGCAGCGCCTCATGGGAGGTGTAGAATTCCACCTGCGCCATTTCCGGCACGCGCTCCGATGTCACCCCGCAGGCCTCCATGAAGCCGATGGATTCGGTGATCCGGTCGGCCAGTTCCTTGTAGCGCTCGCCCTGGGGCGAGCGCTCCACAAAGCCCATCATCCAGCGATGGACATTCGACAGGTCGGCATAGCCACCCTGGGAGAAGGCCCGTAACAGGTTAAGCGTGGAGGCCGACTGGGCATAGGCCTTGAGCAGGCGTTCGGGATCCGGCGTGCGGGCCTCGGGGGTGAAATCCATGCCGTTGATATTGTCGCCCCGATAGGAAGGCAAGGTGACATCGCCCTGGGTCTCCACCGGAGACGAACGCGGCTTGCCGAACTGTCCCGCGATCCGTCCGACCTTGACCACGGGCTTCATGCCGGCAAAGGTCAGCACCACCGCCATCTGGAGCATGACCCGGAAGGTGTCGCGGATATTGTCGGGATGGAATTCCCTGAAGCTTTCGGCGCAGTCGCCGCCCTGGAGCAGGAACGCCTTGCCGCCGGCCACATCTGCCAGCCGCTTCTTCAGGCGCCTTGCCTCGCCGGCAAAGACGAGCGGGGGATAGCCGGCGAGCTGTTCCTCGACGCGGGCCAGGTGCGCGACGTCGGGATAATCCTCGGGAATGTGCTTGGCCGGCTTGGCGCGCCAGCTTGCAGGTGTCCAGTTCATCTCATCTCTCTTCATCAAGCGATCACACAATCACGGCCAGGCGAGCGCTTCAACAATATTTCACTGGCAAGGTGTGTTCGCAGCGCAGACTCTGGCAATAAAGAGAATATGCTCCGCGCGCCAGTGCCAACCCTGCAAGACACCGAGAGGCCAATGTCGCACGCCCTGATCGCCTACGCTCCGGAAGACCTGGATCACCTGCTCCGCATCCATGAGGCCCTGCGCCTGGCCGGCGTACCCGATCATTACGAGAAGGCGGCCGGCGACGATGGTCCGTCGACCGTCGACGACAGCACGCTTGACGGGGCTTTCTGCCTGATCGTCCCGGTAACGGCCGCCGCCCAGCGCTCCGAGCGGGTGCGGATGCTGATCGAGCGGGCCGTCAACAAGGGGCTTACCATCTTCCCGGTGCGCATGGACAAGTCGCGCCTTGCCGGCTTCTTCCGCAAGGAGATCGGTCCGAAGCTCGTCCATGACGGTATCGAGGAGCCGGGGCTCGGCGAATTTGTCGCGGCGGTCCTGGCGCGCTACCGGCGACGCTGCCCGGTGGTGGCAGTGATGAACCTGAAGGGCGGCGTGGGCAAGACCACGGTCAGCGCCCAGGTGTTCGGAACGCTGCAGGCCGAGACCCGTGGGCGCGTCCTGCTGATCGATTTCGACCCGCAGTACAATCTCACCCAGCATTTCTACACCATGGCCGACGCCGACCGACTGGCCGCCGCCGATCGCAGCGTGATTTCGCTCTTCGAGCGCTCCAGGCTCCACTATGCCGACGCCGCCTCGCCGGCTGAAAGCTGGAGCGAAATCAATGAGGACCCCTTCGACCCGGCGCCGCGGCGGAAGATTTCCAATGCCCTTCTGCCAACGGATATGCCGGGCTGGATGGACCTCGTCGCAGGCCAGTTCGAGATCTCGAAATACGCCTTCGCGCCGCGGCCCGAAGCCCTGCTCAGCCTGGCCAGGAATTTTCGCCGGGCCATCGACCAGTTCCGCTCCGCCTATGACCTGATCGTGTTCGACACCAATCCGAACGCCACCTTCCTGACCACCTGCGCCCTGCGCGCGGCCGACCGGGTGCTGGCGCCCATGCATGCCGACGAGTTCTCCCTGCGCGGGGTGAAACTGCTGAACAGCCTGATCCAGTCCCAGATGGGCGGCGAACAGGCACCGCCGGAGGTCAGTGTCCTTTTCAATGCAGTGGCGCGCAATGAGCAGTCAGACTTTGAAGCCGATGCGCGCAATGGCGAGTTCGATACCCGGGTCGGCTTCCCCTTGTCGAAGGCGCTAATGCAGGCGGCGATCCCGCGGTCGAACTTCCTGCGGGTCCAGCAGACGCCCGATGCCGAGACCGAGCCGCACAAGCGACTGCTGATCCATAGCGGGCGCGGTGGCGGCCTGAAGACCATCCGCGAGCGCCTGCGCGCCGTGGTCATCGAGCTCCAGAAGGATCTCGACGCGGGCGCGACCGCCCGGAAGATGGCCGCCTGATCAGCTGCGCAGCGCCGGATCGACCCATTTCTCGCGCATGGTGACGAGTTCCTCCGCCACGGTGGGGTGCACCGCGCAGGTCATGTCGAATTCCTGCTTGGTGGCGCCCATCTTCACAGCGATGCCGACCGCCTGGATCATTTCCGGCGCGTCGGGACCGACGATGTGGCAGCCCACAACGCGCTGGTCTGCTTGGCAGACGATCAGCTTCATCAGCGTGCGGGACGTGTTGCCAGAAAGCATGTTCTTCATGGCGCGGAATCGGGTCTTGTAGATGTCGATCTTGCCGAATTTCTGGCGCGCCTCGATCTCGGAATAGCCCACCGTGCCCACCGGCGGCTGGCTGAACACGGCGGTGGCGATCATGTCATGGTCGAAGCTTTTCGGCCGGTCGTAGAATTCGGTCTCGGCAAAGGCCTGGCCCTCGCGGATCGCCACGGGGGTGAGTTGCATGCGGTCGGTGACGTCGCCCACCGCCCAGATGTTGTCTGTCTGCGTCCGGCTGAATTCATCGACGGGGATGGCGCCGGTGTCGGTGACGTCAATGCCGGCATTCTCCAGGCCCAGCCCCTCGGTGTTGCCCCGCCGTCCAACCGCCATCATCACCACATCGGCGTCGAGCGCATCGCCATTGCGCAGCCTGACACGATGCTGGCAGTCCTCGCGCCCGGACTCCTCAATGGAGTCGAACACGGTATTGGTGATGACGCGGACACCCCGGTCTTTCAGCGCCTCATGCACATGGGTGCGGACATCGTCGTCGAAACCGCGCAGGACGGTCTCACCGCGATAGACCAGGCAGGTCTCCACGCCGAGCCCCGCAAACACGAAGGCGAACTCCACCGCGATATAGCCGCCGCCGGCGATGACCATGTGCCTGGGAAGCTCCTTGAGGTGGAAAACCTCGTTGGAGGTGATCGTGCGCTCCACGCCGGGCAGATCCTCCGGCGAGGGTCGCCAGGGCCGCCCGCCCACGGCGACAAGGATCTTGTCGGTGGTGACCTTCCGGTCGCTTGTCTTCAGGTGGATGGTGTGGGCATCGAGGATCTCGGCGCGTTCCTCGAACAGTTCCACCCCGGCATTGTGCAGGTTGCGCGCATAGATACCCGACAGGCGGTCGACTTCGGCATGCATGGCGGCGCTGAACTTCCCGTGGTCGAAGGAGCGGTGGCCGATGGTCCAGCCATAACCTTCTGCTTCCCGGAAGGTTTTCGCAAACTCGCTGGCATAGACCATGAATTTCTTCGGCACGCAGCCCCGGATCACGCAGGTGCCTCCGGGGCGGTGTTCCTCCGCCATGGCG
>CAZXWB010000079.1:4813-8246 GCA_964644395.1 uncultured Hyphomonadaceae bacterium
TGGCTTCGGGATCGGGAATCTCTTCGCAATGGCAGTCGATGATGTGATTGCCGCCATCGGTCAGGAGAGGATGGCCAGCGCGCTGGCCCTCGCGCACCTTGATCTTCGGACGGGAAATGCCGGAGCGCTGCAGGGCATCAAAGATCTTCTTTGCCGTGATCGTATATCCGAAGGGCGTCACCTCCACGGGCAGCGGGAAAGCGCCGAGCCGGCGCACCGATTTCGACTCGTCGGCGATCACGACCATGTGATCCGACGCGTCGGCGATGATCTTTTCGCGCAGCAGGGCCGCCCCGCCCCCCTTGATCAACCGGCCTTCGGGGTCACACTCATCGGCGCCGTCCACGGTGAGATGGATCGCTTCGACCGTGTCCACGGGCACAAGGGGGATGGCGTGGGCTTCGGCCAGGCGCCGGGTCTCCTCGGAGGTCGGCACGCCGCGGACGACAAGACCGTCGGCAACCTCATCGGCCAGCATCTCGATGAAATGCTTCGCCGTGGAGCCCGTTCCGAGACCCAGCACCATTCGGTCCTCGACGAGGTCGAGCGCAGCGGCGGCGGCACGCGCCTTGGCCTGGTCACTCGCATCCATGATCATTCTCCTGCCTTCTTGCGCGCCTGGGTTTCGCGAAAGGTCTTCGCATGGCCCGGTTTCTCGCTCTGGCGGGCGCGGCCGAAGGCCAGCGCGTCCGGCGAGACCGCCTCGGTGATCACGCTTCCCGAGGCCACCATTGCGCCCGCGCCGATCGTGACCGGTGCGACCAGCGCGCTGTTGGAACCGATAAAGGCCCCCTCGCCCACCTCGGTGCGGTGTTTCAGGAAGCCGTCATAATTGCAGAAGATCGTCCCGGCGCCGATATTCGCCCCGGCGCCGACAAAACCGTCGCCCAGATAGCTGAGATGATTGGCCTTGGCGCCCTCCTCGACGCGGGTGTTCTTCACCTCGACGAAATTGCCGATCCTGGCCCCCTTCGAGAGCACGGTTCCAGGCCGCAGACGGGCATAGGGACCGACCTCGCAGCCTGCACCGACATCGGAGCCTTCCAGGTGGCTGAAGGCCCTGATGCGCGCCCCATCGTTGACCTTCACACCTTCGCCGAAAACCACGTTCGGTTCGATCAGGACATCGCGGCCAATGCGCGTGTCCCAGGAAAAGAACACCGTTTCCGGTGCGATGAGGGTGACACCCTCGGCCATCATGTCGTTTCGGGCGCGCTGCTGGAAAGCCGCCTCGGCGGCGGCGAGTTCTCCGCGTGAATTCACGCCCATCACGCTGTCCATGGCACAGCGCACCACGCCCACTCTTTCGCCGGCCCGATTGGCCAGTGCAACAAGGTCGGTCAGATAATACTCGCCCTTGGCATTGTTGTTGTCGACCTTGTCCAGGAGATCGAACATCAGCGCGGTCTGTCCTGCCATGACGCCGGAATTGCAGAGCGTCACGGCGTATTCCTCGGGGCTGGCCTCCCTGGCTTCGACGATACGCGTGATCGCGCCGTCTTCATCCTCGATCAGTCGACCATAGGCGCCGGGATCGGGGTTTTCGAAACCGAGCACGCTGAGCCCCGC
Organism: uncultured Hyphomonadaceae bacterium; assembly: GCA_964644395.1. Lineage (GTDB taxonomy): Bacteria > Pseudomonadota > Alphaproteobacteria > Caulobacterales > Hyphomonadaceae > JBGSUF01. The sequence continues at coordinate 6,383 of CAZXWB010000079.1, forward strand.
CCCGGCTTCCACTTCGCCGAAGGCGCGCGCGACGGCATCGACCGGAATGAGCGGCGTGTCACCATAGAGCACCACGGCCTGGCCAGCCTTCGCGCCGAGCGGCTCACGGGCCGCCATCACCGCATGGGCGGTGCCGAGGGCCGGGGACTGGACCGCGAGGGCGGCCGCACCGAGACGCTTCGTCACATGGGCATGGAGCGCGTCATGGTCGGGCGACACGACCACAATGATCCTTGTGCAGCCAGACCGTTCGGCCAGATCGATCGACCAGTCGATCATTGCGCGTCCGCCCACCTTGTGCAGCACCTTGGGCAGGGCAGACTTCATGCGCGTGCCCTTGCCGGCCGCCAGGATGATCGCCGATCGTGACATTGCACGCGCCTCCTTGAAATTCCCGCCCCATCTGCGCCTAGTCCGCCGGCATAACAAGCCATCAACAAGACGCAAGGAGTTGCGCGCGCATGACGTGCCTTCAGGGTTTCACCATCGCCTTCGATCTCGACGGCACGCTTGTCGACACCGCGCCGGACCTGGCCCGGGCGATGAATCATGTCCTGCGCGCCGAAGGCCTCGGCGAACTTCACCTGGAAACGGTGCGGCCGCTGATCGGCCAGGGCGCACTCGCCCTGATCGCCAGGGGTTTCCAGGAGGCCGGCCGAACACTGGGCAAGGCCGATGCCGACCGGCTGAAGCGCGACTTCCTCGCCTATTACAATGACAATATCGCCATCGAATCATGTCCCTTCGAGGGCGTGAGCGACGCCATCGCCAGCCTCGCCGAAGACGGCGCCACGCTGGTGGTGTGCACCAACAAGCCACAGGGGCTGAGCGAGAGCCTCCTGGCTGCGCTCGACATGATCTCACCCTTCGCCGCCATTGTCGGCGCCGACGCGGTTCCGGCGCGCAAGCCCGATCCCGGCCATGTCCTCACCGCCGTCGCCCGCGGCGGCGGAGAAATCAGCCGGGCTGTCTTCGTCGGCGACAGCGAGACAGACGAAAGGGCAGCCCGGAGTTCCGGACTGCCCTTCCTGCTCTATCCCCATGGATACCGCTCAGCCTCGCTGGAGGAACTGGCGGCGGACGCGGTCTTCGAAGACTATCGCGCCCTGCCCGCGATCATCAGGCGCCTTGGCGCCTGATATTGCGTGCAAGCTTGCCGTCATCGGCCCGGCGCTGGGGCACGCCATTGACCATGTTGCTGCGCACATCGGTGCGCGCCGAACGCATGGCGGGCATGAAACCGGCATCCACCAGATCGATGTTCACCTCGTAGCCGCGCTCGGACCAGTATTGCTCAATGCGTTCCTTGAGCCGGCGGGCACCATCCATGTTGCAATAGTCGTTTGTCATCTTATTCGAGACTCCAGGCTTAGCGCTGAAAGCGCAACGCACAGCGGGGGCCCTGTGCTGGCCTATTGTCCTTCGTTCTTTGCAGTCCGAGCTGTTGTTTTCGCTCGTTTATTGTGGTTCTAGGAATAGACTATGGCGGCAATGGAGCAAAGTGTTAATTTTCTCGCCCTGTTCCCGCCCCATTTGCAGTCATTTGCCGTTCAGGCATGAAACTCCGTTCATTTTTGAGCCCCGCCAGCCCTCACTGTCATTTGCCCTTGCTTTCGGCGATCGATGCCGGCTGTGCCAGATAATTTCTGTTCATATTCGGCGGCTGTGCGGGATAAGGGCGAAAAAGGGGCTGGTCGGTGCATATCATCATAGCCCCTTTGCGTAAATGCATGACATGACCGGTGCGCAGAGGCTGGGTTTCGACGCTTGACGCTGCACGCCCTGCAGCATACACACGCGTCCTTGGTCGGGCGATTAGCTCAGCGGGAGAGCACTGCCTTCACACGGCAGGGGTCACTGGTTC
>CAZXWB010000080.1:0-8242 GCA_964644395.1 uncultured Hyphomonadaceae bacterium
GACCTGTACCGCGGCTGGAGCTTTTCCCAAACCAAGCTGACCTCGAAGTACACCCTCCAGGACCTCAAGAAAGAGCGCCCGGATGCCGATTTCATCGCCGAGATCCGGCCCACCGGCGAACTGGTTTTCCTTGGCCCGCACCGCGAGGCCCGCGGCGGCGACGGCACGGTCATGATCGGCTTCGGTCCAGGCGTGAAATCGAATGGCGATCAGAAGGAAGCCGCCGGCACGCGGCCCGAGGCGGTGTCGGAAGTGGTGCCCGACGCACCGGCCACGCCGAAGGCATGAAGCCCCGCGCCATGCTGCTTCAGCCAGCGCCGGGCGGGCCGGTGGTCGCCATAGGTCTTTCTCACGAGCGCCCAGAACCGGTCTGAATGGTTCATCTCGATCAGGTGGGCGCATTCATGGGCGGCGACATAGTCGAGCACAGGCACCGGTGCGAGAATCAACCGCCAGGAAAAGGCCAACCGGCCATCGGACGTGCACGAGCCCCAGCGCGAACGCGTGTCCTTGATTGTCACCCGCCGGGCCTCGACACCGAGCCGGTCGCAGTGCACCGCCACGGAATTCTCGTAGTCGCGCCGGGCTTCGGCCTTCAGGAACCGCATCACCCGGTCGGCAAAGGTCGCCGGAGCCCCCGGTGCCCGCAGCACGAGGCCGTCCTCGCCCTCCACCAGCCCCGCCCGGCGGCCTGGCCCCCGGTCGCACAGCCTGACGCCCGCACCCCGCAGCGGGATCGCCAAGCCCGGCCGGAAAGGAATCGGCTGCGGCATTCTGTCCAGGCACTGGCTGAACCAGTCGGCGCGCTCGGTGGCAAAGGCAATGCCGGCATGGCGATCGGACTCTCGCGGAATCACCAGAACGCCCTCCCGCGCGCGCTCGTCCACTTTCAGGATCAGACGCCTCGACCGCGCGTTCACCTTGATTCGGACAGGAATTTCCCGTCCGATACTATCGCGCACAAGAAAGCTATGGCTCTTATCGTTTTTCATGATATAGACCGACTCGTTCCGCAGGTGGTCCAGGAGGGGCCTCCTGAAAGAAGGGGAGACTGATGAAGATGATGAAATCCGTTCGCAACTCGTGGATGATCGGCGTGGCCTCCGTCACGCTTCTGGCTGCCTGTGGTGGCAATGGCGAGGATGGCGAAAGCCGCGTGTCACGGCAAGCGTCCGAGATTGCGCGCAATGCCGAAGCCGAAATGGAAAAGATCGAGCTGCGCCAGGGTGATGCCTCCAAGGCTGCCGAAGCGCTCGCCGCCATGGCGCTCGACAGCAATGATACCGGCATGGTGAGCTTCGGCGCGTCCGATGTCGATGGCGCTGCGGCCACTTATGAGGATGTGTCCTGGGCCATTCCAGGCGAGGATGATGCCTCCATCGACATGGGCAAGGTCGAATTCGACGGCCTCGACATGTCCGATGACGGCGCGAATTTCGCCCGCATGATGGTGACCGACATCGTGGTCGTGCCGCCGGAAGCCGACCGCGAGGACGGTTCGCTGGAGATCGCCTCCATCGAACTGATCAACCCGTCGCCCGAACTCGCCGCCTTCGTGGCAAGCCTCGGCGGCGCCAATGGCGAGCCCGGCGATTTCCCCGCCTTCGACGAGATCAGCTTCGACGCCTTCTCGGTGAACGGCATCGACTTCAAATTGAACGAAGGCGACGAGGATGTCGCGTTTGATTTCGGTGACATCAAGGTGCTCGGCTTCTCCGACGAGCGCGTGGAGCTGTTCCAGCTTGCTGACATCAACATGGACATCTACGATTCCTATGAGGACAAGCGGATGAAGTTCGCCATCGGCAACTTCGCCATTGATGGTGCCGACAAGAAGATCATCGACACGATGATGCAGGCCGCCCAGTCCGGCGGTGACGAGGAAGCCATGATGGAAGCGATCATGGCGACCGCCTACGGCGACCCGACCGACCCCGGCTTCAATGCCCTCAACATTGCCGACGTTTCCTTTGACGGTGACGGCGTGACCTTCGCCCTGCCGAAGCTCGACGCGGTGGTTGATCGCAATGATGACGGCAAGGTCACCCGCTACGAGACCTTCCCCTACACCGCCACGCTTAAGGCCGACCCGGAAGCCGGCGAAATGGGTGCAGAACTCGCCGGCGGTCTCGCCATGATGCAGTATGAGGAAATTGAAATCTCCGGCGAGAGCCTGACCCTCTTCGATCCCGAGAACGACACCTCCGAGATCAAGTCGAACCGCATCTCGCTCAAGGACGGCTTCGACCTGAATTTCACGGGCAAGTTCGGCGGCCTTGAATCCTACGGCCAGGCGCTCGCAGCCATGGATGTGGACGCCATGCAGAACGACCCGGAGGCGATGATGCAGGCGTTCTCCCAGCTCACCGTCTATGAAATGGAAATGACCTTCGAGGACAATTCCATTGTCGATCGCGCCTTCAACCTGGCCGCCACCCAGTCGGGTGAGGATCCTGAAAGCCTGCGCAACCAGGCCGTCGCCGCGACCTCCATGGGACCGATGATGGCGGCCCAGTCGGGCGTCGATCCGGAGATCGCCACCGAAGCAGCCGAAGCGATCGCCACATTCCTGAAGGAGCCGGGCACGCTCACGATCAAGCTCGAGCCGAGCGAGCCGATCGGTGCGACGACCTTCTCCTCGCCGGAAGAGATCACCAAGAAGGCCCTCGGCCTTTCGGTGACGGCCAAGTAGTCCACGCCCGCCAGACCAAATAAGCGCCCGTCACGAGAGTGGCGGGCGTTTTTCGTGGAGATGCCTTTCAGTGAGATCAAAGGCCGACCCCGGACCGAAACCGGCGGCGGCGCCTTCCTCAGGTGGAAAAGACCCGGCAGGTTCGCGCCCGGTCCTTGACCGGTGGCATCACACCACGCGCAGCAATGGCGCCTTTTCGCTGGAGGCCGGTTCCTCGCGGGCGGCAAACCGGTCGATAAACTGGTTGATACGCGGCACGATTTCGGCCTCGAAACGACGACCATTGAAGACACCGTAATGACCGACGCCAGGCTGGATGTAGTCCGCCTGCAGATGGTCGGGGATACCGGTGCAGAGATCGTGGGCCGCCTGGGTCTGGCCGATCCCGGAAATGTCGTCCTTCTCGCCCTCCACCGTCATCAGGGCAACCTTCGAGATCGCTTCGGGCCGCACCAGCCGCCCGCGGTGGCGGAACACGCCGCGGGCCAGGTGGTGCTCCTGGAAAACGCGCTTGATGGTCTGGAGATAGAATTCCGCCGTCAGGTCGAGGACAGAGAGATATTCGTCATAGAAGCTGCGGTGCTTTTCCGCACTGTCGCCATCGCCCTCGACCAGGTGGTTGAAGAAGCCCCAATGGGCGTCGACATGGCGCGACCAGTTCATGTTCATGAAACTCGCCAGTTGCACGAAGCCCGGATAGACCCGGCGCAGCGCGCCCGGATAGGGCATGGGCACGGTGTGGATCATGTTCTCCTCGAACCATTCGAACGGCCGTTCCTCGGCAAGCTCGTTCGGCGTGGTGGGAGAGCGGCGCGCATCGATGGGCGAGCCCATATAGGTCATGGTCGCCGGAAGGGCGGGATCATCATCCTCTGACATCAGCGAGATCGCCGCCAGGACGGGCGGGCCGGGCTGGCACACGGCGAGCACATTGGCGCCGCCACCGATCACTTCCAGCATGCGGCGGATATGGTCGATATAGGAATCGAGGTCGAAACGGCCCTGCCAGACCGGCACCATGCGCGCATCGACCCAGTCGGTGACATAGACCTCATAGTCGGGCAGGAAGGCTTCCACCGTGCCGCGCAGGAGCGTTGCATAGTGTCCTGACAACGGCGCAACGATCAGCAGGCGCGGATCGCTGCCCGGCTTGCGCCCGAGATCGGCCATCTCGCTTGGATCGCGCTGGAAATGCACCAGTCGCGCCCAGGGGCTGGACCAGACCGGCAGCGGGCGCACCGCGACCTCAACGCCGTTGACCATGGTGTTTTCAAGATCCCAGTCGGGCTTGCCGTAATAGCGGGTTACACTTTCCATCAGCGTCGCCCAGGCCACGGTGGACTTGCCGACGTCGGTCTTTTCGAATTCATGATGGGGCAGGTCAATCGCCGCCTTCAGCGCGCGCGCGCCCAGTCGGAACGGCCACATCCCGGCGCGGCCATATTCCACGACACTATAAAGCATTCGCGACCTCCAGACAGCTTTGCTGCGCCGCACAGTAGACCTTGCGGCGCACCATTGCAATGCAAGTGACCCGCCAATGCACCCCGAAGTCAAACCGTTTCACCCGAGAGTGGTCTGATTTGGACAAGAAGGCGAGTTAGTCTTTCAGGTGATATTCGAGGCAGGCGGCCATATCCTCAGCCGTTTCCTGGTGGGTGAAAAAGGTCTTCAGCGACCAGTTCTCGTCCATGAGGTAAACAATTGAGGTGTGATCCATGGTGTATCCGGCGGTGCTGCCGGCATCTTCGACGCGGTTGTAGCCGGCCTTGAACACATCGGCGGCCGCCGCGATCTCGTCGGGCGTTCCGGTCAGGCCCTGCAGCCCTTCTGGAAAGGCATCGCTGGCGACATAGGATTGCATCGCCTCCGGCGTGTCGCGCTCGGGATCCACCGAGATCAGAAGGGTCTGGAGGTCCTCACCGACGCCCTCGGGCAGCATCTCCATGGCCCGGTCGATGGTCACCAGCGTCATCGGGCAGACATCGGGGCAATAAGTAAAGCCGAAATAGACCAGTGTCGGGCGTCCCGCGAAGTCGGCTTCGCTGACCCGCTCGCCCGCCTGATTCGTCAGCGCGAAGGGGCCGCCGATCTCGGAATAGGTCCGCGTGGTGCAGCTTTGCGGCAGGTCGCTGGCGGCTACCTGTTCCGCTCCGTCACAGGCAGACAGCCATCCCATGGCAACAAGGGCAGCGGCGGCAGGGGTAAGGACACGAAGATACTTCATGGCAGCTCTATAGGCATGGACGTCGTCAGTTTGGAACCGGACAGGGTGTCCCTGCGCCCCGGCGTCACATAGATGTGTCTTAGAACCGGTTTTTGAAGGACGGCACGGCCCATGGGCGCGACCAGCAGTGCAGAAGACAACCGCCCCGGCGCGGCGACACTTTTCGACCTGGCCCCGGAAGGCCTGGCGAGCATCACCGCGGCGGTCGGGCGCACGCGGCTGCGCACCTTCATCGCGCTCAGATGGTTTGCGGTGGCCGGACAGACCGTGGCGGTCCTTGTGGTCAGCCTCCTGCTGGGCTTCGAGCTGCCGCTCGGCCTTTGCCTCGCCGTGATATCATCCTCGGCCTGGCTGAACGTGTTCCTGATGCTGACCTATCCGCAACAGCACCTGACCTCACCGACACAGGCCGGGGGGCAATTGATATTCGACCTGTTGCAACTGGCCGCCATGATCGCACTGACCGGGGGCCTGTCGAACCCATTTCTCTTTCTCCTGATCGCGCCGGTGACCGTGGCGGCGGTGACGCTCAAGCCGACCTATGCCGCAGGCCTTGGCATGCTGGCCATGATCGTGGCCGCGGCGATGAGCCGGTTCGCCCTGCCCCTGCCGGCGCGCGACGGCGTGGTGACGCCGCTTCCGGACCTGTTGCAGGCGGGCAATTTCGCCGCCCTTGTAGTGGGTCTCGCCTTCTTCGGCATCTCCGCCTGGCGTGTGAGCCAGGACGAGGCCCGCCTGATCCAGGCGCTGGACGCCGCAGAGGTCGTCATGGCGCGCGAACAGCGCCTCTCTGCCCTCGGCGCGCTGTCGGCGATGACGGCCCATGAGCTTGGCACGCCGCTCGCGACGATCCACCTGGTGGCCAGCGAAATGCGCGCGGCTCTGCCGGGCGACAGCCCGCTGAATGAGGATGCCGAACTCCTGCGCTCGGAAGCCGAGCGCTGCCGGTCCATCCTGCGCAAGCTGGCCCAGGAGCGCGAGGCCGTCGACATCGTCCATGCCCACCTGCCGCTCCAGGCCCTGCTGCGAGAGGCCACCGCGCCCTACAAGACCCGCGAAGTGGCGGTCGATATCGCGCTGGAGCCCGGTGGCGACGGCGCCGGCGCCCCGCCCACGATCAAGCGGTCGCCGGAAATCCTCCATGCCCTGTCGGCCTTTGTGGAGAACGCCGCGAGCTTTGCCGACACGCGTGTCCGGGTGATTGCGAGTTGGACCGCCGAGCAGATCGCCATCACCGTGCGCGATGACGGCCCCGGCTTTTCCGCCTCGGTGCTGCCCAAGCTCGGCGAGCCCTATATTTCCGAACGCGGACCGGCCGCCCGGGGCGGCGGCGACATGGGCCTCGGCTTCTTCATCGCCAAGACGCTGGTCGAGCGCACCGGTGGACGGATTTCCACGCGCAATGCCACCCCGCCCAAGACCGGCGCCGTGGTGCAGTGCGTCTGGCGGCGCGAACGCCTGGAAATCACCGACAGGATTGGTGGGTAGGGTCCATACTCCGGGCGGCGGCGCGGAAATTGCAGGGTTTTGCGCCAGCCTCGTGGCGGATACGCGGTGAAAGCTTTTCTCAACCGCAAATGGCTCTATGTATTATGTGATAGTGATAAGCAGGATACAATGGACACCGCAGTTTCGATACATCCATCGCTCGAACGCTTCCACGATCGGACACTCATGGTGCTTGACGATGATACGCCGTTCTGCCAGCGCATGTCACGCGCTCTCACTCAGAGGGGATTCACGGTCTCGGCGGTCAACAGCGTCTCGGAGGCCAAAGACATCGCCCGGCTTAATCCCCCGGCCTTTGCCGTGCTCGATCTGCGCCTGGAGGACGGTTCGGGCCTTGAGGTCCTGGAGATCTTGCAGGAAGCGCGCGAAGACACCCGCGCCGTGGTCCTAACAGGTTATGGCGCGCTAGCGACGGCGGTGGCGGCCGTGAAGGCCGGTGCCGTCGACTATCTCGCCAAACCCGCCGACATTGATGACATCATGAAGTCGCTGACCGCCCAGCGCGACGAACTGCCGGAACCGCCGGATAATCCGATGAGCGCCGACCGTGTGCGCTGGGAACATATCCAGCGGGTTTATGAGCTCTGCGACCACAATGTCTCTGAAACGGCACGCCGGCTCGGCATGCACCGACGCACGCTGCAACGCATCCTCGCCAAGCGCGCGCCGCGATAAGCCGTGTCGGAGCCCCAGCCCGCGCAGGCCATCGGCTCGCCCTGAGCCTTAACAGGGCCTGACCCTCCGATGGCAAATTCCGCCTCCCCGATAAGCGTGCTGTTTGTCCGCTTGTGAGACATCACGTCTTCAATCTGGAGACGACTGTATGGCCCATCGCGATCTGATCCTGCGCTCAATCTGGTTTTTCGCGGCCGCTTTCCTGACGGGTGTGAGCCTGGCCACGGTGATCTGCCTCCTGGTGATCCGATTTGCCGGATTCGAAAATCCCGCCGTGATCGTTGCCAACGCCGTTCTCGTCGCCGTGGCCGTGACCTTTCCCCTCGCCGCGTTGACGGCGCAGCACGATTATCAGCTGCGGATCCACCGTCGGCTCCTGGAAACCATGGCCTCGACGGACCCGCTGACGGGTGTGCTCAACCGCCGGACCTTCGAACTGGCCGTCGAGGAGCAGCTCATGCGCATGCGCCGCATGGGCCGCAGCGCCGCCATCGCGGTCTTCGAGGTGGACGGTTTCAAGGCGCTCAGCCGCAATCGCGGCAAGCGGCTGGCCGACCGGACACTGGCCAGCATCGCCCAGCTGGCCCATTTCGAGCTGCGCAGCCCCTTCGACCGCCTGGCACGCTGGGGCGAGGACCGCTTCGTCATCCTGCTCGCCGATGTCGGCGTCAGCGAGACCCGCGCGGTGTGCGAGCGCCTGCGCGCCGCCGTGGAGGCCTACCGCGTGGAGATGGACGGCGAAACGGCCCAGGTCACGGTGGCCTTCGGCTTTGCGCCGCTCGACACAGACGGTGAGGCGGAGAACGCCATACTGGCCGCCGGCAAGGCGCTGAAGGAAGCCCGCGACATGGGCGGCAACACGATTGTCGGCGGCGCGCAATTGTCCGCCGTGGCCTGAGCGCTGACGCTGCGGCACCTCTAGCAACACCCATGTCCGGCCTCTAGTCTTCCCGCAAATCTATCCGGGAGGACCAGACCATGCGTGAAGCCGTCATCGTTTCCGCCGCCCGCACGGGCCTCGCCAAGGCCCTGCGCGGCTCGTTCAACATCACCCATGGCGCGGTCATGGCCGGCGAGGCCATCAAGGGCGCCATCTCGCGGGCGGGAATCGAGGCGGGTGAGGTCGAGGACGTGATCCT
>CAZXWB010000081.1:0-8136 GCA_964644395.1 uncultured Hyphomonadaceae bacterium
ATGGACATTGCAGCGAGCGGAGAGGTCCAGCCCATGGAGCCGACGCCCTGCCAGCAGCAGGCCCGTGCCCAGCAGGAGCGCCGTCGCGGCAGCGGTGGCGGGCGCGGCAAAGCCCAGAAACAGGGCCAGAAACAGGGCAAGCCGCGGTCCGGCGGAAAGCCGAAGGCCGAGGCCGGCGGCGGCAACACGCCCAATCGCCAGCACCGTCGCAAGCGGCGCAGCACGGGCGGCCAGGGCGCCGCCCAGCCCACGGCTTGACCTCCGGCGGCTTGGGCGGGACCATTGTTTCATGAAACTGAAAAATTGCCTGCCCCTGCTCGCCCTCTTCGGCGCGACGGCCTGTCTCAACCAGCCCGATTACCGCGCCGACACCTCCACGCCGCCGGTCGTCGCCGAGGTCGACCTGGCGCGCTATGCCGGGCTCTGGCATGAGGTGGCGCGTTATCCCAACTGGTTCCAGCGCAATTGCGCCGCGACGACGGCGACCTATTCCCTGCGCGACGATGGCCGCGTGAATGTCATCAACAGGTGCGAGAAGAAGAACACGCCGGGTGAGTTCGACACCGTCAGGGGCAAGGCCCGTGTGGTGAAAGGCTCCGATGGCGCCCGGCTGAAGGTGCGTTTTACCCCGGACTGGGTGCCCTTTGCCGAGGGCGATTACTGGGTGTTCCACCTGGAGCCGGATTATTCCATGGCGCTCGTCGGCGATCCGGACGGCAAGTATCTCTGGATCCTGTCGCGCCGCGCGCCCGGCCAGATCGACCCGGCCCGGCTCGATCGCACCCTTGAGAGGGCTCGCGAACTGGGCTTCCAGACCGATCCGCTGAAATTCGCCGACACGGCGCGGTAAAGCAACTCCGGAGCAAAGGGAATCGTTTGCGAACGGATAGTTGCGCCAAGACAAGCATGTAAAGCGACGGTCTGTGGTGAAACGAAAGACCGGCGGTTTGGGTATCAGGCTTCGAGCCAGGCCAGCATGAACATGTCTTCGCCGCCACCCCAGAGCTTGCGGACGGAAAAGTCCGTATCGTCGGCGAGTCGCTCCACTGCGGCGTTGTCGAACTTGTAGCTGTTTTCGGTGTGGATGGTCTCGCCTGCCGCGATGTCGAAGCGCCGGTCACCGAGCGCGATCACGGTGTCGCGGCGCGCGAGAAGGTGCATCTCCACCCGGCTTCGGGCCGGCGCGAAGAAGGCGCGATGCGCGAAAACGCCAGTATCCACCTCCGCATCGAGTTCGCGTCGCATCCGTTCCAGGAGGTTCAGATTGAAACGCGCCGTCACGCCGGCACTGTCATTATAGGCGGCATCGAGCACGGCGGCATCCTTGATCGTGTCCACGCCGAGCAGGAGCGCGTCGCCGGGGCGCAGCACCACGCGGAAGGTCTCCAGCAATTCGCGTTGGGCCGCCGGCTCGAAATTGCCGAGCGTGCCGCCGGGAAAGAAGCAGATCCGCTTGCCGCTGCCATGGAACATTTCCGAAGCCGCCGGCCAGTCTGTCGTGAAATCCCCCGCCACGGCTCCGATCCGCATATCCGGAAAGGCGCGTGCGATCTCCCCGCCCACGGCTTCAAGCTGCTCGCGGGAAATATCGAAGAGGATGTATTCGGTCGAACGATCAAAGGCCTTCAGCAGGATGCGCGCCTTCTGCGCCGCCCCTGAGCCGGGCTCGATCATCGAGGCGCCCTGTCCCGCCATGGCCGCGATCTCGGCGGCGTGGCGCTCCAGCAGCGCGGTTTCAGCCCGGGTGACGTAATATTCCGGTGTTTCGGTGACGTCCTCGAAGATTTTCGCGCCGGCCTCGTCATAAAAGTATTTGGGCGCTAGCCCCTTGGGCTGCGCGGACAGGCCCGCCAGCACATCGTCCCGGAAGTGGTCCCCGGCAACGGGCCGCTCGACGAGGGAGTCGAGACCGGCCGGCGAGGGCGGTGATGTGGGCGTGGTGGCGCGCGGATAGGCAAAGGAATTCATGGTTCGGTCCCCGGCTTCGGCGTTTCAGGACTTGTCCTGTCGGTTCTGAACGGGTTTCGCAAGCGCGCCCTGGCACGCAGCGCCGTGGAGGAGGCATGGTTCCAGGGGGCGCTCAGATACACCCAGGCCGGCGGGATCCGGTCGGCCAGCGTGCCGGCGGATGTCTCCGGCAGCCGCACGCCGGCGAAGGTGCGCGCGAACACCGAACGCCGCGCCTTCAGGCCGATGCCCGGGCGCGCGACGATCGCGATGGGAATGCGCAGCGCAATGTCCTGCCACCCGCCCCAGCGGTGAAAATGAGCAAGTGTATCGGCGCCCATGATCCAGACCGGCCGGGTGCCGGGCAGGCGCGGCAGGAGCTGGCAGAGCGTGTCCAGCGTATAATTCGTGGCGAGTTGTGCCTCGAGATCGCTGACGCGCATGCGGGGGTGTCGATTGGCCAGGCGCGCCGCCGAGGCCAGGCGCGCACCGAAATTCTCCTGGCCGTCCTTCAGCGGGTTGCCCCTGGCGGGCAGCCACCAGACCCAGTCAAGACCGAGGCGCTCCAGCGCGGTTTCGGCGACATGGGCATGGCCGTCATGGGCCGGGTTGAAACTGCCGCCGAACAGGCCGATACGCAGCCCGCGGAAGGGACCGGGAAGACGAAGTGTCATGCCGGGTCAGGGCCTCGTCTGGCCGGCGCCCCGCACAACGTATTTGAAGATGGTCAGCTGGTCGGCCCCCACCGGCCCGCGGGCATGGATACGACCCGTGGCGATGCCGATTTCCGCGCCCATGCCAAACTCACCACCATCGGCAAACTGTGTCGAGGCATTGTGCATGACAATCCCGGCATCCACCTCAGACAAAAATTTCCGTGCCACGGCCTCATCCTCGGCGATCACCGCTTCGGTGTGTCCGGACCCAAATCGCGCAATGTGCTCGATTGCACCGTCAACGCCATCGACCAGGGCGACGCTCAGCACAGGGGCGAGGTATTCCGTGGTCCAGTCATCCTCCGTTGCGGCGTCCATTTCCCGGACGATCTCGCGCGCGCCGGCGTCTCCACGAAGGGCGCAACCGGCTGCACGCAGGGCATCGGCGATGGGCGGAAGCAGGGCAGGCGCCCGGTCGCGATCGACGAGGAGGGTTTCCATGGCACCGCAAATTCCGGTCCGGCGCATCTTGGCGTTGAGGCAGATCTCCACCGCGCTTGCCGGGTCCGCCGACCCGTCGACATAGGTGTGGCACAGCCCTTCGAGATGACCGATGACGGGCACACGCGCCTCGGCCTGCACGCGCGCCACCAGCGACTTGCCCCCCCGCGGCACGATCACGTCAAGCTGGCCGGCCAGTCCGGACAGGATGTGGCCGACCGCCGCCCGGTCTGTGGTCTGTACAAGCTGCACCGCGTCTTCCGGCAGCCTGGCATCGGCAAGACCCTCGCGTAAGGCGCGGGCGATCGCGCCGGAGGATTGAAGGCTCTCCGATCCGCCACGCAGGATGGCGGCATTGCCTGAGCGCACGCAGAGCGCGCCCGCATCGGCGGTGACGTTCGGCCGGCTCTCATAGATGATGCCGATCACGCCGAGCGGTGTGGCCACGCGGGCAATATCGAGGCCCGAAGGAACCGTCCAACGCGCCAGTTCCCGGCCCACCGGATCGTTCAGGGCGGCAACCGCCTCAAGGCCCGTGGCGATGGCTTCGATGCGCTCTTCAGAGAGTTCAAGCCTGTCCAGCAACGCATCTGTCAGGGCCTTTTCCTTGGCGAGACGCATGTCCTCGCCATTGGCCGCGAGAATGGTCCCGCTCGCGCCGCGAACGCGCGTCGCCATTCGCCGGAGGGCTTCGGTGCGCTGCTCAGCGCCAGCCGACGCCAGCGCTGCCGATGCCCGCCGTGCGCGGGCGGCCATTGCGTGCATCTCGGCCTCCAGACCGGGCGCGGTGGTTATGCCGTCTGCCATGGCGCAACCGTGCCCCAGCCCTCCGGCCAATGCAAGGGGGATGAGGGAAAAATTTTCTGCTTTTGTTCCATAAAAGGTTGTGTTAACCATGCGGAACATATGGGAAACTTATTAGGGCGATCTATGCAGGTCGAGAACAATGTCATCGCAATGAATGACTGCCGGACGCCGCGCATAGCCCAGTGTCTGCGCGATTTCCTCACTGCGCTTGCCGCATATGCGCGCGATCTCCTCGCCACTGTAGGCGACAAGGCCGCGTCCGATCTGGCGCCCGTCCGGGCCGACGATCGCCACAGCGGCGCCGCGATCGAAGCGACCGGAAACCTTGCGAATGCCAACGGCCAGCAGGCTCTTGCCATGGGTCAGCGCGCTCAGGGCCCCTTCATCCACCGTCAGATGGCCCTCCGGCGTCAGGTGCCCGGCGAGCCATTGCCGGCGGGCGCTTTCGGTGCTCGCCATCGCACGGATCAGGGTCGACCGCGCACCGCCGAACGCTGCCCGCAGCGGACGCGGGCGGCGCCCCAGCGTGATGAGCGTCGCGCAGCCCGCCGACTGGGCGATACGTGCTGCGGCAAGCTTCGTCGCCATGCCGCCGGTTCCCACGCCCGCCGCCATGTTGGCCTGGCCGCCGAGCGCCATGATGTCCGGCGTGAGTTCGCCCACCTCGGCAATGTGTTCGGCCTCGGGCGCGCGCCGCGGGTCGGCGGTGTAGAGGCCGTCAATGTCGGACAACAGCACAAGCAGGTCGGCACCGATCATCTGCGCAACCCGCGCGGCGAGCCGGTCATTGTCGCCATAGCGGATCTCATCGGTGGCTACGGTGTCATTCTCGTTGATCACGGGAATGATGTCCCAGCCGATAAGCTGGTCGAGCGTGGCGCGCGCATTCAGCCATCGGCGCCGGTTCTCGGTGTCCTCGAGGGTCAGCAGGGACTGCGCCAGGAGGATATCATGGTCAGCGGCCACCGCGGCGAAATGGGCCATGAGGCGTGGCTGGCCCAGCGCCGCGCAGGCCTGCTTGACCTCGAGGGTCTGAGCCTTCGGCGCGGCGATCATCTGGCGCCCGACGGCGATGGCGCCGGAGGAAACAAGTACGAAGTCGCAGTCTTCGCGCAGTGCGGCCATGTCCGCGAACAAGGCATCGATCCAGTCCCGGTCGATCCCGCCGTCTTTGTTTATCACGAGCGCCGATCCGGTCTTCACGACAATTCGCCGGGGTTTCAGCTCATTAAACCACATGGCCTGTCCGGTGCTCCTGACCTCGACCTCCCACAAACAACTGCATTGACCTCAAGGGGTCCAGTTGTCCTCGTCGACATTTGGCGGCGCTGCATCTGCCGTCTCAGATTCAAGCGCCCCGGCGAGTTCGCCGAGCGCCGCCTTGACGCCGTCACCCGTGACCGCCGAAAGCCGAAGCGGCGTCCGCGCGCACGCTTCCTCCAGGGCGCGCGCCTGCTCGTCGACCATTTCCGGATCGAGCAGTTCGGTCTTGGACAGCGCCACGATTTCAGGTTTCGCCGCAAGGCCCGCCCCGTAATCCTCGATTTCACCGCGCACGGTGCGCCAGGCGCCGGCCACGTCGTCCTGTGTACAGTCGATCAGGTGCAGCAGCACAAGGCATCGCTCGACGTGGCCGAGAAACCGCGTGCCGAGGCCCGCTCCGGCAGCTGCGCCCTCGATCAGGCCCGGAATATCGGCCAGTACGAAACGCGTATCGGCGCCGAGTTCGACCACGCCGAGGCCGGGATGGAGTGTAGTGAAAGGAAAGTCTGCGATCCTCGGCCGCGCGGCGCTGACCTTGGAGAGGAATGTGGACTTGCCGGCATTGGGCAGGCCGATCAGGCCGGCATCGGCAATCAGTTTCAGGCGCAACCAGACCCAGCGCTCCTCGCCGTCTTTCCCGGGATTGTGGCGCCGCGGTGCCTGATTGGTGGATGTCTTGAAGCGCGCATTGCCCCAACCGCCGGACCCGCCCTCGGCAAGCATCACCCGGTCACCCACCTCTGTCAGGTCGGCGATCAGCGTTTCCCGGTCGTCCTCGAAAATCTGCGTCCCGACCGGCAGTTTCAGGACAATGTCCTTGCCGGAACGGCCCGTGCGGTTCTTGCCCATCCCGTGCATGCCGCGCTCGGCCTTGAAGTGTTGCTGGTAGCGGTAATCGATGAGCGTGTTGAGTCCTTCAACGGCCTCCGCATAGACATCGCCACCGCGGCCGCCGTCGCCGCCATCGGGCCCACCGAACTCGACATAGGCCTCGCGCCGGAACGAGGTGCAGCCAGCGCCGCCATCACCGGACTTGATGAAGATCTTGCACTGGTCGAGAAATTTCATGTCGGGACCCTAGTGATGGCCGCAATGGGACCGGTTCAGGGCGGCCGCGGCAGGCGCATTCAGCGTGTATTGGTGCGACCGCGACAGCCCGTCACGTGCCCGGCTCGGCATGTCGGCATCTCCCACATGCCGGAAGCCCAGCTTGATGAGGACCCGCGCCGAAGCAGGGTTGTCGGCAAAGTGGCCGGCGATGAAGCTGTCCTCATGCAGCGTCTGCCTGGCCCAGTCGAGAACCCTGCCCGCCGCCTCGGTGGCAAGTCCCCTGCCCCAGAACGCCCTGTCTATCCAGTAACCGAGTTCCAGGACATCGTCCACGCGCACCAGCGACACCGTTCCGGCGACCTGTTGCTCGAAGACGATGGAGAACGTCCAGCCTCTACCGGATGCTGCCGAGGTCGAGCCGCCCGCAATAAAGGCGTCAGCGTCGGCCCTCTTGTAAGGGTGAGGCACCGAACCGGTCTGGCGAACCACATCCCGATCCGACAGGGCCTTCACGAAGGTCTCCGCGTCGCCGGGCAGGGGTGTGCGGAGGATCAGGCGTTCGGATTCGATGATGATGGGCAGCATGACGGGGTCAGACAAAGAAAAAGGGAAGCCGCGCGGCCTCCCTCAATTCGTACCGATCGGAAAAAACCGGGCGACTATTCGGCAGCGTCGGCCAGCGGAACGACGGATACATACTGGCGATCACCGCGCTTGCGGCGGAATTCCACCCTGCCTTCCACCTTGGCAAACAGTGTATGGTCCTTGCCCATGCCCACATTGAGGCCGGGATAGGTCTTCGTGCCGCGCTGGCGGATGATGATGTTGCCGGGCACCACACGCTCGCCACCATACTTCTTCACACCAAGGTATTTCGGATTGGAATCGCGTCCGTTCTTTGACGAACCGCCGGATTTCTTGTGGGCCATAACGCTTAGTCCTCGATTTCGCCGTGGCTATAGCACGGATCAGTTCTTTTTCGAAAGTTCCTTGGCCTGGGCGATCCAGTCGTCACGCGTGACGCGGCCTGGAAAGCTCATATCATTCTCGAGTTCCTCGACCTGAGCAGGATCGAGCGCGGCCACCTGCCAGAAATGATAGATCCCGGCATCGTTGAGCTTGCCTTCAAGCACCTTGCCGACACCCTTGATCAGCTTCAGGTCATCCTTTGTGCCCTGGGGCCCCGAGAGGCGCCCGCGCGCGTCAGTTTCAGCGGCTTTTGCCGCCTTTTTCGTTTCGCCTTTGGCCGGCGCTTCTTCCTTGGGCTCGGCCTCGATCACCTTGGCCTCGGTGGACTTGACCTCGACCTCTTTCTTTTTCTTTGGCTTCACCGCCTTCACGCCGTCGGGCAGAATGGCGGTGATCCTGATCACCGTCTCAAGCTGGCGATGACCCTTCTTGCGGCGATAGGTCGAGCGCTGGCGCTTCTTGAAGATCAGCACCTTGTCGCCCTTGCGCTGCTCCACCACCTCGCCGGTTACAGCGGCGCCGTCGACGACGGGTGCACCAACCTTCATGTCGCCATCATCCTCCAGCATGAGCACTTCATCAAAGGTGTGCTCCTCGCCGGCCTCCGCCTCGAGCTTCTCGATGACAATTTCGTCATTGGTGGCAACCCTGTACTGCTTGCCACCGGTCTTGATCACCGCGAACATGGGCGGCTCCTCGTGCAATTTCCGTCAACGAACCCCGTTTCCACAGGAGCTCCTGCGCGCGCTCAATTTTTCGAAAGGCTCGCGAACGAAGGCGGGAAAATACAGATCAAATCGCCCCAGTCAACGACCAATCGCGACAGATGCCGGGTTTTTGTCACGATCGATGCTTGCACGGTGCCAAGGAGGGCGTTATTCCGACCGCTCCCCGCGGAGAGGTGCCGGAGTGGTCGAACGGGGCGGTCTCGAAAACCGTTGTG
>CAZXWB010000082.1:0-7824 GCA_964644395.1 uncultured Hyphomonadaceae bacterium
GATCATGAGCGCATAGAAGCCGAAATGCGCAAGGCCCGAAGCGGTCTTCTCCCAGGTTTTCAGGCTGTCCGGCTCCGGCGGCGGCGGGTTCATCACCCGCCAAAGAATGCGCGCAATGGTCAGGATCAGGATGGTGATGCCGATGGATTTGTGCAGCTGGTAAAGCGCGGTCTTCTGCGGCCCGTCGGGCAGGTCGCCCATATACCAGCCGCCCGCAATCATGCCGATGATGCCGAGTGCGATCGCCCAGTGCAGGGCTATGGCGACACCGGTGTAGCGACGCGTGGCTTCAGGTATCGGTTCGACGCTCATGCTTTCAGGCTCCGGCAACTCATCCGCCAGTACTTAAACGCATTGCGCCGCCCCTGCGAGAGGGACGGCGCAGCAAATCGCGGAAAGGTCTTATTCCGCCGCTTCGAGGAATTCCGCCTCGATGACGAGTTCCACCGTGTCGCCGATCGGGCCGACCATGCGGTCGAGGCCGAACTCCGAACGGGTGATCTCACCGGTGGCGGAGAAGCCGATGGTTTCGCGGCCATTGTTCCATGGGAAGGTCTGGGTGCCATTGAAGACCACGTCGAGCGTGACCGGCTGTGTCACGCCGAGGAAGCTCAGATCCCCCGTCACGGTGCCGGTATTGTCGCCGGTCACATCGATGCCCGTGGCCTCGAAGGTGATTTCCGGATGCTCGCCGGCCTGGAACCAGCCCTGGGCCAGTTCGCCGTCCCAGGTGTCGGCGACGGCATCGGGATGGGTCTCCTTGAACGTGTCGTCGGAGGTGTAGCCGGTGAAGACCGATGTCGGGTCCACCGTGACCGAAAGTGTGGAGTTGGCAGGGTTGTCCTCGTCAAAGATCAGGTCGGCGTCGAAATCGGTAAAACGCGCGGTGTACATGGACAGCCCGCCACCATGGCCAACCCGCCAGATCAGCGAGGCATGGTTCAGGTCGAGGTCATAGGCAGTGCTGGCAGCCTCGGTGGCAGCCTCGGCTTCCGGGGCTTCGGCGTCCTGCGCGCAGGCAGGCAGAATGGCGAGTGCCGACGTGGCGGCGAGGATAAGTGAACGCATGTCTTGGCTCCGTGGTTGGCAGTTGTTCGTCTGCAGCGCGAGAAATAGGGCGCCTGCGACCGATTGCCATAGTGAGGGCTGCCAGTGCTGCGCTTTCTCCGGTATAGATCACATGCTGATCTTGCATGAGACGCCGGCGCCGGGAGCCGGCCAGACGAGGAGACGACCCATATGGCCTACACCGCGCCGATTGATGACGTGTCGCACGCGCTGAAACACGCCGCGGGCCTGGACCGCCTCAAGGGGCAGGAGGGACTGGCGGAGTTCGACGACGAACTTGTCGGCGCCATTCTCGAGGAAGCCGGAAAGCTGTGCTCGGAGGTGCTCGCGCCGCTGAACATGACCGGCGACAAGCAGGGTGCAACGCTGACGGGTGACGGCGTGGTGGCTGCGAGCGGCTTCCGCGAGGCCTATGAACAGTTCCAGGCGGGCGGCTGGATGGGCCTCGGCTTTCCCGAGGAGTGGGGTGGGCAGGGCCTGCCCAAGGCGATTGCGCTCGCGGTCATGGAAATGGTGCACGGGGCCAACATGGCGTTCGGCCTGGCGCCCATGCTCTCCTTCGGTGCCATCGAGGCGCTGCTGGCCCACGGGTCAGAGGAGCAGAAGGCACTTTACCTGCCCAAGCTGATCGGGGCGGAATGGACCGGCACGATGAACCTCACCGAGCCCCAGGCCGGTTCCGATGTCGGCGCGCTCAAGACCAAGGCGGTGCCGCAGGAGGATGGCAGCTACCGGATCACCGGCCAGAAGATCTATATCACCTGGGGCGACCATGACCTGACCGAGAACATCATCCATCTGGTGCTTGCCCGCCTGCCGGACGCGCCGGAGGGCTCGCGCGGTGTCTCGCTCTTTCTTGTACCGAAACTGCGCGTGAACGCCGATGGCTCGCTGGGCGAACGCAATACCGTCAATTGTATCGGGCTGGAAGCCAAGGTCGGCATCCATGCCTCGCCGACCTGCGTTATGGAATATGACGGCGCCGTCGGCTGGCTCATCGGTGAGGAGAACAAGGGCCTCGCGCACATGTTCACCATGATGAATTCCGCCAGGCTCAATGTCGGCCTCGAAGGCGTCGGCGTCGGCGAGGCCGCCGCCCAGGCGGCGATTGCCTTCGCCAAGGAACGCAAGCAGGGCAAGGTGAAGGGCGTCGACGGCGCCGCACCGATCATCCACCATTCCGATGTCCGCCGGATGCTGACCGAAATGCGGGCCAACGTCGCCGCCGCCAGGGCGATCTGCTATGCCTGCGGGGTCAATGCCGACCTTGCCGAGGCGGGCGATGAACAGGCGCGCTGGCGAGAGGAGGTGCTCGTGCCCATCGCCAAGGCCTGGTCCACCGACATGGGCGTCGATGTCGCCAGCACCGGCGTGCAGGTCCATGGCGGCATGGGCTTCATGGACGAGACGCTCGCTGCCCAGCTCTACCGCGACGCCCGCATCGCGCCGATCTATGAGGGCACCAACGGCATCCAGGCCATCGATCTTGCCGGGCGCAAGCTCGCCCTGGCCGATGGCGCGGCCATGCAGCTGCTGATCGACGATGTGGCGGCCACGGCGCGGGCGGCGCGCTCCACCAACGAGACCCAGATGGTGCACCTGGCCGAGCGCCTGGAGGCCGGCCATGCCGCGCTGTCGGAGGCGACCGCCTGGATGCGCGAGACCATGGCGCGCGACCGTGACACCGCCCTGTCGGGGGCGACGGCCTATCTGAAGCTTGCCGGCGATGTTATTGGCGGGCATTTCCTGGTCCGCGGCGTGCTCGCCACCCGGTCGGGCGACGGGTCGCTCACAGAGCGCAACCGCGCCATGGCGCTGGCCGGTTTCTTCGCCGAGACGACGCTGGCCTCGGCCCCGGGTCAGGTCGCCTCGATCACTGGCGCGGGAGAGGGGCTGCGCGAGAATGTCGAGGCGCTGTTCGGCCCGATCTGAGGCCGAAACCGCGACCCAAGCTGAAATCAGCGCCTCGCCAAGCCCTGAAACCGCCATTAAGAGGTTCTTGCATTCTCCCGTGCGAGGTGCCGGCCGGGCCGGTGTGTGCGCATGGGTCAGGCGACGCTGAACAGGGACGAGGACATGGCCGACGTGGAATCCGAGACCGAAGCCGAAGGGGCCGCCAAGAAGGGCTTCATGGCCAAGGTAAAGAAGGAGCTGCGCGAATGGGGCGTCACGCTCGCCATCTTCATTCCGGTCTATCTCGTCTTCACCACCTTCATCTATGAGCTGCGCTCGATCCCGTCGGAGAGCATGGTGCCCAACCTGGCCGTCGGCGACCGCGTGGCGGTGAACAAGTTCGCCTATGGCTACTCGAAGGAATCGGTGCCCTTCGGCATGGGCAAGTACCTTCCGCTGGGCGAGGGCCGCCTGTTTGCCCGTGAACCGGAACGCGGCGACGTGGTGGTGTTCCAGCATCCCCACTATCCCCGCGTGATGATCAAGCGGCTGATCGGCGTGCCCGGCGACCGGATCGAGATGCGCGCGGAAAAGCTTTACCTGAACGGCGAGCCCGTCGAGACCGATTATATCGGCACCCGGGAATTCCGTCCCCACCGCTCGGGACGCTCGGTGCGCGCGCAGGAATTCACCGAGACCCTGCCCGGCGGGAAGAGCTATACCGTCGGCGACTTCCGCAGCACATCAGCCGATGACACTGTCCAGTTCGTCGTGCCGGAGGGCCATTACTTCTTCATTGGCGACAATCGCGACGATTCCCTCGATTCCCGCGCCCTGTCCGGCCACTGCCCGCCGGTCGACAATGTCGTGTTCAAGACCGGCTGCACGCCGCGCGTGGCCGCGGTCGATGCCTCCATCGGTTTCGTGCCCTTCGACAATCTCATCGGGCGCGCTGACACCGTGCTCTTCACCATCGGCTTCTGCCGCAACAGCGAGGGTCACGAATGTCCGCCGGGCCGGGTGTGGAAACCGCTCTGATCCCGGAACTTGTGCCTTTGCGCGGCCCGCTCTAACAGACGGGGCTGGCGAGGGGAGTGGCACATTTGTCCGAGACGGCCGACAATCGGAATGACACGGCACGGCCGCGCGGGCCGATCGTCATCGCACGCCACGGCAAGCCGGCACTCGATCGTAATGTCGGGCCGAAACTGTCCTGGCAGGACTATGTCGACTGGTGGGCACGCTATGAGGCCGGCGGCCTGCTTGAAGGCCAGGCACCACCGGACACGCTGAAGAACATCGTCTCCGATGCTGCGGTCTACCTTGCCTCACCGCGCCAGCGTGCCGCAGAGACCGCCCAGCTCGCCGCGCCCCACGCCGATTTCATCTATGACCCGCTCTTCATGGAGGCGCCGCTGCCGCCGCCGCGCTTCCGGCGGGCACGCTTCCTGCCGAAGACCTGGAACGTGCTGGCGCGGGCCGCGTGGTTGCGGGGACACACCTTCGATGGCGCCGAGAGTGTGCGGGACGCCCGCCACCGCGCCGTGCTCGGTGCCGAGCGGCTGCATGAGCTCTCAAGCCAGGGCAAGGTGTTCCTGGCCGGGCATGGCTGGTTCAACCGCATGTTGCGCCCGGAGCTGAAACGCCTGGGCTGGCGCTGCGTGGCCGATGGCGGCGACAAGTACTGGTCGTTCCGCGTTTATGAATTCCACGGCTGATCCCGCCGAGACCATTGGCAGAGGCCCTGGGGCTGCGTAAGGTGTGGCAAACAAGAGGGGTGACATGGCCGAAAAGAAACCCACCGCCGACGTGTCCAAGCTGAGCTTCGAGGCTGCGCTGCAGGAACTGGAACAGATCGTCCAGCAACTGGAGACCGGCCAGGTCGAGCTTGAGGAATCCATCCGCCTTTATGAACGCGGCGCCGCACTGAAGGCGCATTGCGAGAAGCGTCTGAAAGACGCCGAACTCAAGGTGGAGCAGATCGTCCAGGGTGCCGATGGCACCGTTTCCACCGAGCCGGCGAGCTTTGACTGACCCACACGCTTCCTCGACTGAAATCGACTTCAACCAGCGGCTGAACGAAATCGCTGACAGGGTCACTGTCGCGCTCGACCAGCTGATCCCGCCGGCCGACGGTCCCGAGGCCAATTTGATGCGGGCCATGCGCCACGCGGCGCTGGGCTCGGGCAAGCGGATGCGCCCCTTCTTCCTGATCGAGACCGGCGCCATGTACGACGCGCCGGAGCGCACGCTGCTGCGCACCGCCGCCGCGCTGGAATGCGTACACACCTATTCCCTGGTCCATGATGACCTGCCCTGCATGGATGACGATGATTTTCGCCGCGGCCAGCCGACCGTGCACAAGGCTTTCAACGAGGCGACAGCGGTGCTCGCCGGCGACGCGCTCCTGACGCTCGCCTTCGAGATTCTCGCGGCGCGCGAGACCCACCGCGACCCGAGCCTGCGCTGCCAGCTCGTGGCGATGCTGGCCGGGGCCTCCGGTGCGCAGGGCATGGTGGGCGGCCAGATGATCGACATGGAGGCGCACCTCCTGGGCGATTCCCTGTCATCCCTGGCGCGCATGCAGCGGCTGAAGACCGGCGCCCTGATCTCGGCTGCGGTGGACATGGGCGCGCTGATCGGCGGTGCGAGCGAACAGGAGCGCCACGCCCTGGCCGGCTTTGCCCATGATCTGGGCCTGGCCTACCAGATCGCCGATGACCTGCTCGATGCCGAGGGCGACCCCGACGAGACCGGCAAGGCGACCGGCAAGGATGTTGCGGCCGGAAAGGTCACCTTCGTGAATCATCTGGGCGTGGAGGGCGCGCGCGAGCGTGTGCGACTTCTCGCCACCCAGGCGCGTGATCACCTCGCCATGTTTCGCAATCGTGCCCACATACTGTTACAATCCGTTGATTTTGTGCTGGATCGAAAACACTGATTAGCATTGTGGCTGTAGTGCTCGCCTCCAGCGCGAAAGTCACAGGCGCAACTCGCCAGACAAGGACAAGAAAATGCCCGTGGAAACGCCGCTCCTCGATCTCATCAATTCCCCGGCCGACCTGAAGGAACGCGACCGAAGGGAACTGAAGCAGATTGCCGACGAGTTGCGATCGGAGGTCATTGACGTTGTCTCGGTCACCGGCGGCCATCTCGGATCGGCGCTCGGCGTGGTGGAACTGACGCTGGCCATTCACACCGTTTTCGACACGCCGAAGGACAAGCTGGTCTTCGATGTCGGCCACCAGTGCTATCCCCACAAGGTGCTGACCGGGCGGCGCGACCGCATCCGGACCCTGCGCAAGGGGGGTGGCCTGTCGGGCTTCACCAAGCGCGCCGAAAGCGAATATGACCCCTTCGGCGCGGCCCATGCCTGCACCTCCATCTCCGCCGGCGTCGGCTTTGCCACGGCGCGCGACCTCAAGGATGAGGACAATGACGTGGTCTGCGTCATCGGCGACGGCTCCATGTCCGGCGGCATGGCCTATGAGGCGATGAACAATGCGGGCGCCATGAAGTCCCGCATGGTGGTGATCCTGAACGACAATGACATGTCCATCGCTCCGCCGGTCGGCGCGATGAGCCATTATCTCTCCAAGCTCGTGTCCTCGCGCACCTATCGCGGCGTGCGCAAGATCGCCAAGGCCGTGGCCAAGCCCATCGGGCTGGCGCGCCCGGCCAAGAAGGCCGAGGAATATCTGCGCGGCTTCGCCATGGGCGGCACGCTGTTCGAGGAGTTGGGCTTCTACTATATCGGGCCGATCGATGGCCACGACCTCGATGTGCTCCTGCCCGTGCTGCAGAACGTCAAGGCGATCCAGAGCGGCCCGGTCATGATTCATGTGGTGACGCAGAAGGGAAAGGGCTACGAGCCAGCCGAGAACTCCGCCGACAAGTATCACGGCGTGGCGAAGTTCGATGTGATCACCGGCGAGCAGAACAAGCCGAAGCCCGCCGCTCCGGCCTACCAGAAGGTGTTCGGAAAGACGCTGGCCAAGCTGGCCGAGTCTGATGAGCGCATCTGCGCCATCACCGCGGCCATGCCGTCGGGCACGAGTGTGGACATCTTTGCGAACGCCCATCCCGACCGGGCCTTCGATGTGGGCATCGCCGAGCAGCACGCCGTGACCTTCGCGGCCGGCCTCGCCGCCGACGGCATGCGGCCCTTTGCGGCGATCTACTCCACTTTCCTCCAGCGCGGCTATGATTCGGTGGTCCACGATGTGGCGATCCAGAAACTTCCGGTGCGCTTTGCGATTGACCGGGC
The DNA here is from genome assembly GCA_964644395.1 of uncultured Hyphomonadaceae bacterium. Taxonomy (GTDB): domain Bacteria; phylum Pseudomonadota; class Alphaproteobacteria; order Caulobacterales; family Hyphomonadaceae; genus JBGSUF01. The sequence continues at coordinate 7,229 of CAZXWB010000082.1, forward strand.
GGGGCTCGTTGGTGCCGATGGCCCGACCCATGCCGGCTCCTTCGATGTCGGCTATCTCGGCGCCCTGCCGGGCCTGGTGGGCATGGCCGCCGCAGACGAGGCGGAACTGGCCCGCATGGTGGTCACCGCGCAGCAGATCGATGACGGCCCTTCGGCCTTCCGCTATCCGCGTGGCGAGGGCACGGGCGTGGAGATCCCCGAAAATCCCGAGCCGCTGACCATCGGCAAGGGCCGGATCGTGCGTGAGGGCGCCAGCGTGGCGTTGCTGACGCTCGGTGCGCGGCTGGGCGAGGCGCTGAAGGCGGCTGATATGCTCGCCGCCCAGGGCCTGAACGCGACGGTGGCCGATGCCCGTTTCTTCAAGCCCCTCGACACCGAGCTGATCGCACAGCTGGCGCGCAACCATGAAGTGCTTGTCACCGTGGAGGAAGGCGCGCGCGGCGGTTTCGGCGCCTTCGTGCTGCACCATTTGGCCGAAAGCGGTGCCCTCGACCGGGGCCTCAAGGTGCGCACCATGCATTTGCCCGACATCTTCCAGGACCAGGATTCGCCCTACCAGATGTACGAGACCGCCGGGCTCAACGCCCACCACATCG
>CAZXWB010000083.1:0-7767 GCA_964644395.1 uncultured Hyphomonadaceae bacterium
GTGGCTCATAGTAGACAATCCAATCGCCCTCGAACGACTTTGCCCGGTTCAGATACCGTTTGGGAAACTGGTATTGCGTCTCTGGGAAGTCGTCATAGACGGAGTTTGGCCGATGCGTGAAAACACCTTTTGGCATTAGTGTAAAGCGACCCGCTGGAGCAGATGACTGGAGGTTTGGCTTTCTGCCCGGACGCTCATGCAGACCCCGATCATCCAAAGCAGAACAGTATCGCGGATTTTCTCGGCTGCAAGCTCGATCAGTTCTGGCGATCATGATCCATCGTCAACCTCAGAGTCTGACTCAAAATACGACAAACAATATTTTGTGGTATGTGACGGTGCGCTTTCCGGGCGGTGCGCACCAGCCACGCTCCATCGGACCTGACTCACATGAGTCGCGCGAGCCGATCGCGCGGTGGAAGTGAGTTGCTGAGGCCGAGTGCGCGTTCCGGCGAAATGCTTCGGACAATGCGCGCGGGACGGGAAAGTGGCCGCGCTTCTGGACCGTCTGGACCCTGGCGACCGGAACGCGCCAAAGCACGCGATTCTGCGGGATATGGACCCATCTGGGTGAGGAGTGCTTTAAGCAGGCGCGCAGTCGGCGCAATCGTTGCCGAACGAACAGCCGCGTCGAAACAGCGATGCCAAGCGGAGGTCCGGACTGTCATGGAGGGCCTGAGTCTGGGGAGTGGGACATGCTGAAGGGGCAATGTAATTGCGGCCAGGTCGCTTTCGAAATCAACGCCGAGGTCCGGGATGTGTATGTTTGCCATTGCTCCATTTGTCGCAAGTGGACGGGCCATGGCGGCGTTGCGGTGGTCGTCGTGGAGAAAACGGCGCTCAACTGGCTGCGCGGCAGAGAGAATATCCGAATCTGGATCAAGCCGAACGCTGACTGGCAAAGTTCATTCTGTGCCACTTGCGGCTCGGCCTTGCCGGTTTCAAATGATGAGGCGCGGGTCGCGGTGCCAGCGGGCCTGCTCGATGACCCCGATGGCCAGCTAAAGGTGGCAGCGCATATCTGGGTTGGTTCCAGGGCAAGCTGGGACGAAATCGGCGATGACGGGCATCGGTATGACTGCGCGTTCCGGCACCAATGACAACCGCCTGGCTGGGCGTCACTGGGCAAACCGGGCAGATGCAGTTTAACGGTCCGGCATTCAGTGTCCGGACGAATACATCGCAAAGCGGTGTGTCCGACGTGCCGTGCCAGCCCCCTCCCTCCCCCGACCGCCATACCGAGAGCAAGTTCGGAGCAAACGGCATCATTTGCGAACCGATACTTGCGCCAAAACAAGCATGTGGAGCGACGGTCTGGAGTGAAACGAAAGAGCGGCGCTTTAAGCCTTCAACCGCTCGAGGAAGGCGCCGATGCCCTCGGCGGCTTCGGGCTCGTCGAGGATGGGCGCGTGGCCGACGCCCGGGACGACAATTTCCTTCGCATCGGGGTGACGCTTGACCATGCGCGCGGCCGTGCGCGCCGAGAGCAGGTCTGAAATCTCGCCACGGACGACCAGAAGCGGGCGCGGCTTCATCTTCGAGAACAGTCGCCAGGCGGCGAAGCGCTCCTTGAAGCCGATCTTGATCGCGGCCAGGGACTGTGAAATCGCCGGGTCATAGTCGAGCGTGATCTCGCCGGGCGCCTTCTCGACCCAGGTGCGCCGCGCAAACGCCATCCAGTCCTCGGGCCCGTAACCGGGGAAGGCGGGCTCCTGGACCTGTTCGGTCAGGCGCGCGGCTTCCTCCCAGCTTGCCACCGTGGTGACGCCGCCGACATAGCCGGCGATACGGTCGAGGCCCGCCTTCTCCAGCACCGGCCCGACATCATTCAGCACCACGCCGGTGATCCGCTCTGGCATGGCGTGCATCATCACCATTGACATGAGCCCGCCCATGCTGGTGCCCACCAGCCCCACCTCACGCAGGCCCAGCAGGTCGAGCAGGCGCGCCATGTCGCCGACATAGGTGGGCACGCTGTAGCGTTCAGGCTGGGGGTCCCACTGCGACCGGCCGCGTCCGCGCTGGTCAACGGCGATGATGTCGTGGGAGTCCGACAGGGTCTCGATCAGCGGTTCGAAATCCTTGTGATTGCGCGTGAGGCCGTGCATGCAGAGTACCTTGCTCGGCGAATCCCGGCGGCCATACCGACGGGCGAACAGCTTCAGACCGTCGGCGCTTTCATAGTGAATATCGTCGGCCAAGCGCACCCTCCCCTTGAATTTTCTCAACACCTGATGAGGATTGCACTGCGCTGCTTGTTTCTGCAAGTGAGCGCCGCAATTTGTGTCAACGCCGCCAAGGGTCTAACAGGAGCAAAGGCAAGCCGGGGAGCCCATGTCAGCCACCTTGATCAACCAGAAGCCCGAACTGGACCGGCGCACCCGCATTCTCAACGCGGCCGAGGCGCTGTTTGCCCACAAGGGCTATGACGCGGTGTCCCTGCGCGAGATTGCGCGGCTGGCCGATGTCGACGTGGCCCTGGCGAGCTATCATTTCGGCCGCAAGCGAGAGCTCTTCGACGCGGTCTTCCTGCGCCGGGCCGAAGTGCTTAACCGCATGCGCCTCGACGCGCTCGACATTGCCGAACAGGCCGCCGCTCCCCATCCCGCGACGGTGGACGCGGTGATCGAGGCCTATCTGAAGCCGCTGCTGACGGGCGACCACCTCGCCGAGGAGGGCTGGCGCAACTATTACGCCCTGGTGGCCTATGTGAACAATTCCGCCGACCTCGGCGGAGAGCTCATGTCGCAATTCTTCGACCCAATGGTCGAGCGCTTCATGGCGGCGCTGGAAGCCGCGCTTCCCGACGCCCGCCGCGAGGCCCTGTTCTGGGGCTATCACTGCCTGTCCGGCGCGCTCACCCTGGCCTTCGCCCAGACCGGACGGATCGACCGGCTGTCACGCGGCCTCTGCCGCTCCGATGACCTCGAAGGCGCCTACCGACACCTCCACGCCTTCGCCGTGGGCGGCTTTGTCGAAACCTGTGGAAGCTGACGTCCTCGGGGAAGACAAAAAGAAAGGGTGGCCCACAGGAGCCACCCGATCAATCGACCATTCGGCCGTTCGTGTGTGATCAGAAATTAATCCTCAGTGAGCCATAAACGGTCCGCGGCGGGCCGTAGAAGGCGGAATACACGCCGTCGGCGCCAAGCTGGCTCGGCGTGACGAAGTTGTATCCGGCCACCCTGTAGCGTTCGTCGGTCAGGTTCTTGCCATGGATGGCGAGGCTGTAGCGCCCCGAAGGTGCCGTCCAGACCGCGCTGAGGTCGACGAGCGTGTAGGCATCTGGGTCGAGCGGCGGGCCACCGTCGGGAAACACGGGCGCTTCACCGGGCTCGATCCCGGGGCTCGGAATGTTGAACAGGAAGTACTCGTCGCGATACGACAGCGAGCCTGTTACCGAGATGTCTCCACGCTCGCCCGGAAGCGGAGCGGCATAGTTCAGCGCCACCTGGCCAGACCATTCCGGCGTGTTCTGGGTCACGAACTGGTCGGCAATGTTGGTGGTGATGGGATTGCCCTCACCATCGACGCCTTCGCTCAGGATTTCGGTGATCTCGGCGTCAATGTAGCCAAGATTGCCCGACAGGGTCAGCGCGTCGCTCAGGAGCAGGGCGGCTTCCAGTTCCAGGCCGGTGTATTCCGATGCGCCGGCGTTGAACACGGAAGAGACGAAGGTGTCGTTGGTCCCGTCACCGTCGCTGTCGGCGCCCGACTGCACGGTGATCTGCTGGTCGGTGTATTCGGCGAAAAAGACAGCCGCGTTCAGGTTGAGCCGGCCATCGAGGTAAACGCCCTTCGTGCCGATCTCGTAGCTGTCGACGAATTCCGGACCGAAGCCTTCGCGCGAGAGTCCCAGAGGGTCGAGGTCCTCGCGCGCCCGCGGGTCGAAACCGCCGGCCTTGAAGCCTTCCGAATAGGAAGCGTAGACATTCGCGCTGTCAGTGAAATTGTAGGTCAGGGCGACGCGTGGCGTGAAGCGCTCATCATCGCGCTTCAGGTTCTCGTATCCGGTCTGGGTCGCCAGGAAGACGCCGGGATTGTCAGGATCAAAGGCCGACGATCCGATGCCGAGATACAGGTCACGCGTCACATCGGCGGTGGTTTCGTCCTGGGTCCAGCGCCCGCCGACAGCCAGGCTGAACTTGTCGTTGATGTCCCAGGTGACGTCACCGAAGACCGACAGGTTCTCCTTTTCCTGAACACCGGCCTGGTAGATCGTCAGGCCGAGCGACTCAAGGATCACGTCGAAATCACCCGACGCCTCACCGCTAAGGTAATACAGGCCGAAGATGCCGGACACGCTGTTGGTGTTGAACAGCAGCTGGACTTCCTGGCTGAACTGGTCGTCGAAATACTTTGCCGGGACATCGAAGTCGGGTTGGGGCAAGGCGTCGAAATCGATCGGCGTGCGCGTCTCGCTTTCACGATAGGCCGTGATTGACTTCAGAACGATGGTATCGTTGGGAGCGTATTCCACGATCGCGGAATAACCCTCGGTGATGACTTCGTTGGAATCGCCGAGGCCCGCGCGGGTATCGTATTCATCGTCGGTGACCGGAATTGAGCCGTCGGCGCTCGGCAGCAGGCGGTGGCCATGCTTGGCGTTTGAATTGTCCTCGGTCCGGTCGGCGGCGAGCCGGATCTGCAACCCTTCCGTCAGGTCGATCTCCGCGCTCAGGCGACCGGCCAGTACGTCCTTGTCATAGTGATCGGCGCCCGTGTTCAGGTTTTCGCCGAAACCGTCGCGCTGGTAACTGGCAATCGCACCGCCGATGCGGAAATTGTCGCCCAGAGGAACGGAGCCTGAAGCGATGGCATCGAACTGGTTGTAGGTGCCGTAATTCACCGTGAGATCAGCTTCGGGTTCGTTGGAAAGTCCCTTGGTGACATACTTGATGGCGCCACCGATCGTATTCCGGCCATAGAGCGTGCCCTGGGGCCCGCGCAGCACCTCGATGCGCTCCACGTCGAAAATGTCGAGCACCGCACCCTGGGGCCTGGCGAAGTACACATCGTCCACATACAGGCCCACGCCGGGCTCGAAGCCCCAGAGGGGATCCTGCTGGCCGACACCGCGGATGAAGGCGATCAGAGTCGAGTTCGAGCCGCGGGCCACTTCAATCGTGGCATTGGGTGTCTGTCGCTGCAACTGGGTGATGTCGGCGGTGCCGGTTTCGATCAGCGCTTCGGCATCGAAGGCCGTGACCGAGAGCGGGACATCGACCAGACTCTGTTCGCGGCGCTGGGCCGTGACGGTGACGACACCGAGGCGACGGTCATCGCCGGCGGTCTCGGTTTCAGTGGTTTCCTGAGCCAGGACAGGCCCCGAAAAGGCGAGCGCTGAAACGCCCAGAACGAATGCGCCGAAATTTGCTCTCTTTGACATGTCCAGATTTCCTCCCAATGCCGTCCGCTGTCCGTGGCAGACGCCTGTTTGAATTCAACGAACGTTGAATTATCACTAGAATTACTGCGAAAAGCGGGAGATCGTCAATGAAATTGGCGACCCACGAGCTTATCTGCGCCGCACTGATGCACCGAAACCACGCTCAGCCGGCTTTTGCGGCACCATTTTCATTCGCAGTGCGGCCCTGGCGCCATTTCTGCCAGATCGAGAAGATGCGCGGGCCGTCGATCGCATAGCGCTTGAACATGCGCCGGGGCTGGGAGACGAGGCGATGCAGCCATTCGAGCCCCATGCCCTGCATCCATTGCGGCGCGCGGGCGGTTTCCTCGGCCAGGAAGTCGAGGCTCGCCCCGCAGCACAGGCCCCAGCCCTTCACATCGCCGCGCAGCTTCGCCGCCCAGGCGACCATTTCCTGCTGCGGCGAGCCCACGGCGAGGAAATGGAAGCGTGCCGCGTGGGCGGCCATGAATTCGGCGCACCTTGCCACCGCGCGCGGATCCTCGCGCAGGCCCATGGGCGGCTGATGCCAGTTGATGTGTCTCAGGCCGAACCGCGTCCTCAGGCGGTGCATGACGGCGAAGCTGCCGCCAATCAGGTTCACCGGCTCGTTCGGGTCGACATGCTTGCGAAAGATTTCGGCGACGATGTCGGCACCGGGTGCGGCGGGCAGGGCGAGGCCGTCGCGGGAGGCGAGGAAAGCCAGCACCCGGCTGTCATTCACCACGAGGTCGGCATTCTCATACAGCGATCGCAAGGCCGGTTCCCGGTCAAGGCGCACCATGTGATCCACATTGGGCGTGACAAGATAGGCAAAATTGTCAGACGGCTCGCGGTGTACGGCCAGCCGGTCGGCGAGCTGGCTGGCATGGATCGGCTCGAAATCGAGCCCGAGAAATTCGACACTGGCGCTCATAATCGGTGAAATTCGCGCGAAATCCTCAAGATTGTGTTTCCTCTTGCAGGTTTTCCGCGCGTGATGGCGGTGACGCCTTGCGCCCGTAGCCATGCTTTTTCAGCAGCCCGCGGAACTGGTGATAGCTGAGGCCCAGCGCATCGGCGGCCTTGCCCTGGTGGCGGTCATGGCGATCGAGCGCGGTCTCGATCAGCGCGATCTCGAAGGCGGCGACCTGCGCCTCAAAGTCCACCCCGAGGCGCGGCCGGGGCAACTCCGGCGGCGCGAGATCGGGCGTCTGCTGCGCAGATGGCCGGGCTGTCGGCGCGAAGGGTGAGGCGAAGGGATCGAGATCATCGGGCGTCAGGTCCACCGGCGCGGCCGAGTCGCGCGACAGCGAGCGATGGGCGGCGCGCTCGGCGACATTCTTCAGTTCGCGCACATTGCCCGGCCAGGCGCCGGCATCGATCTGCGCCACGGCTTCTGGTGAAAAGCCCGGAAAGTCGAGCCCCATTTCGCGCGCGAGCCTTGCGGCGAAAAAGTCCGCCATCAGGCTTGCATCGCCGCGCCGGGCCCGCAGCGGTGGCAGCGTGATCACGTCCCAGGCCAGCCGGTCGAGCAGGTCGGCGCGGAACCTGCCGGCCTCGACCTGGCCTGGCAGGTGGACATTGGTCGCCGCGACCACACGCACATCGCATTCCAGCACGGTTTCCCCGCCGAGACGCTGGAACTCGCCATACTCCACCACGCGGAGCAGCTTTTCCTGCACCTTCAGGCTCGCCGTGGCGATCTCGTCAAGGAAGAGCGTGCCGCCATCGGCCTGCTCGAACCGGCCCACCCGGCGTTTCGTGGCACCCGTGAAGGCGCCCGCCTCGTGGCCGAAGAGCTCTGAATCCAGCAGATCCTCCGACAGCGCAGCGCAATTCACCTTCACGAAGGGCTGGTCCCAGCGTCGCGACAGGAAGTGCAGCCGCTCCCCGATCAGTTCCTTGCCCGTGCCCCGCTCGCCGATGACCAGCATGGGCCGCTCCAGCGTCGCGACCATGGAGACGTGTTCCAGCGCAGCCAGCCAGGCCGACGCTTCACCCAGGAGCTGCGGGGCTTCTCTCATTTCGTCAAATTAGCGAAATTAATAAGCAAAATCTACTATAATAACTTGTGTCATTGCTCAATTTTTTCATGACACTCTTAGCAGAAGGCCAAAAAATGACTTAAAATCAGCGCATAAGAAGGTTACCGCCAAACTGGCACGATCCTTGAAAGGGCAGGGGCAACTCAGCGGTTGGGAGCCGACTGAAACCTGAAGACCCGAAAGGATCAGAAGCGATGCGAAACGAGAGCGACACCACGGCCCGGCCGAGGACCGACAACAATCTTTCCCGCCTGGCGCGCTGGCTCGACCGGCGCCCGGTGGAAAGCTGGGCCTTCTTCGCGGCCGGATTTGTCCTCGCCCGCTTCATCTTCT
>CAZXWB010000084.1:0-7722 GCA_964644395.1 uncultured Hyphomonadaceae bacterium
TAGAGCAGACGAGATCAGCCCGTGCGCTGCAAGCTGTCGCCGGCGGGCTCCACCATGATCAGGTCAGCCAGTGCCGCCACCAGGGCCTGGGCGTTGACCGGCTTGTGGACAACGAGATCGAAACCGGCTTCCCGGCATTCCGCCTCGATGCCGGGGCTGGTGTCGGCGGTGACGGCAATCAGCGGCACGGAGCGCGCCGCGCCCGACTGGCGAAGCGCGCGGGCAACCTCGCGGCCATGCATTTCCGGCAGGCGCAGGTCGATGAGTACGGCCTGGTAGGCAATTTCGCGGGCACGGCGCAGGGCCTGGCGTCCGGTCTGTACCTCGTCCACGCGCCAGCCCGCAGCGCTGAGCGCACGGCTCAGCACCATGCGGTTGACGGGATGGTCTTCGGCCACCAGCACGCGGTCCAGCCTGAAGCGCGCAAGGTTCCGCGGTCGGTTGCGGTCTTCGCTCTCGACGCTGGCTGCGGCCGGCGCCACGCCGATTTCGACGGTGAACAAGCTGCCACCGCCCGGCGCGGGCGCATGGGACACGGTTCCGCCCAGGCCGTCGACGATGCCCTTGACGATGGACAGTCCGAGGCCCGATCCCGGCCGCGACGCCGCCGGGCCCCGGCGCGCCTGGGAGAAGGGCTGGAACAGGCGCGCGGCCAGTTCCGGATCAATCCCGCAGCCGGTGTCGCGCACCGTTGCCTTCAGGCGCAGCCCCGTCGCCAGGCGCAGCGTTTCCAGCCCGACATGCACCTCGCCCTTGTCGGTGAACTTCACCGCATTGCCGATGAGATTGTCGAGCACCTGGCGCAGCCGGCCGGAATCCACCGACACATTGGCGGGCCCCTGGCCCGTGAACGCGACGTGCAGGCCGATCTTGCGCGCCCCGGCCGACGGCAGCCAGGAGGCTTTCAGACCCGCGGCCAGGCGCGGCAGGCTCATATCCTCCGGACAGGGCGCAAAGTGGCCCGACTGGAGCCGTCCGATATCAACCAGATCGTCGAGCAGCCGGTTCATGTCCCGGCCCGTCGCCTTCATCGTGTCGACCAGCGCGGTGGCTTCCCGGGGCAGCTTCAGCCTTGCCAGCAGGTCCAGCGTGCCCAAGAGGCCCGACAGCGGCGTGCGGATTTCATGGGCGACCACCGCCATATGGTCGGTTTCGCCTGAAGTCTCGCCAGAGGGTTTCGGGGTACGCGACTGCATTGCTCCAAGCAGGCGCAGGGGTGAGACCATGCCAGCATAACGCCCGCCCGAGGTCACGGCGAAGCCCACGCTGGCGCCGGGCTCACCGGCCTCGACAAGCTGGCCCGCCGCGTCGCGCAGGTCTGTGTCATGGGCGATGACAAGTACGCCGCGCCGCATGATCCTGATCACCGGGCGTTTCAGTACGGTTGCATCGCCCTGGGCACGCGCCAGGCATTCGACCAGGCGCGAGCGCGCGAGGGTGCCCAGAACCTGGCCGTCGAAAACCACCGGCAGCTGGGTACGCGCCGGCTCGGCCTTGAAACGGTGCAGCGCCTCGCGCGCCGTGGCCTCCGGCGCCAGCGGCAGGAGCCACTCGGCGATGTCACCAATCGTTTGTGCCGCGGCGTCGCAACTGTCTGGCATGCCACCTGTCTTTCATTCGCCTTGGGCGGCAGCATGGCTTCAAACCCTTAGCAAGATGCAAACACAAGTACAGTTTGGTTTACAGACGCAATCCAGCCCGAACAGGTCAGGAAATCTCGCTGTGATGGGTGACGATCTTTCCAACCAGTCCATATTCGACAGCTTCTTCTGCTGACATCCAGAAATCGCGATCAGTGTCTTCTCTGATCTTCTCGATGGGCTGGCCAGTGGCATTGGCAAAGATGTTATTCAGTCTTTCACGCATCTTCTTGATTTCCTTTGCCTGGATTTCGATGTCCGTCGCCTGGCCACCGACGCCGCCACGCGGCTCATGCAGCAGGAAGCGCGTGTTCGGCAGCGAGAAGCGGTTTTCTCTCTGCGCTGCGGCGTAGATCAGGGCTCCGGCGCTCGCCACCCAACCCGATCCGAGCACCTTCACCGGCGCCGGGACAAACTTGATCATGTCATGGATAAGGTCGCCGGATTCGACGTGGCCGCCGGGCGAGGAAACCACCAGAAGGATGGGGTCGGTGCTTTCCAGCGACAGCGCCAACAGGCGCTCGACCACGCGCTGGGCAAGCTTGTCGGTGATCCCGCCGGTGAGAAGAATGGTGCGGGCCTTGAACAGGGCCTGTTCAAGGAAGGCGTTCGGCTCGCTTGCCTGCTGCTTTTCTTCGTGTTCGTCGTCATCCAGGCGCGGGGGCGAGTTCTTCAGGCTTGTCATGGACACTCCGGTCTCTTGGGTTCTGGCTTACAGGTGAGCCGCACCGACGCCGGGGTCAAGTGCGGCCGCAGCGGGAGGGTTTCGAGTGGCCCTCCCCGCGAGGCTAACCGCCCGCACCGGCGGGCCCCATCGTATCGGGGCCGTCATCGCGCTTCTGCCTGCGCAAGGCCAGCCCGGCGCGGAGCCTTTCGATGAATCCGACATCCTCTCCGGCCTCGATGCGCGCCTCGACCGCCTCGCGACGGCTTTTGCGCTCGTCCATGCGCTGGTGCCGGTCGATCGCCCCGCCGGGTCTGGAATAGTACTCCGCCGCCGTCATGGTGAGCGGCACCGGCGTGACCTTGAGGCCGAAACCGCGCAGATACTGGGTCAGCAGGTCGAAAAGATGCATGCCGGGGAAGGAGAAACGGTCGAGCCCCTGCCGGCGGGCGAAAGCCAGCAGCTCACGCTTGCGCACACTGCCGACATCGGCCGGGGTGCGACCGTAATAGTGGGTCCAGAGATACAGCGATGCCAGGCCCTTGATGACCTCGTGGACGAGGTCCTGGACCTGTCCATAAACCAGTCGGCGATCGGCCACCGCGTCTCGAATGCCCTGCTTCTGGCGCTCCAGTTCGCGATAGCCATAGCCGATGATGGACATGGTGGCATGGTCGAGGTCGGCGAGATTGGACATGGCGGAGCGGTGCAGGATCGGCTCCACCGGCACCAGGGAGAGCCGGCCCGGCTCCAGAAGGGTGGAGCGGTCGATGTCATGCAGCAGCTCGCCATCGCGGCCGATCACCAGCGCCTGCATCTCGCCCAGCGCCTCGAACAGGTTGAGCCGGTATTCCTTGCCGATACCGTCGACGAGATTGCGCAGGGCCTTTTGCTCGCGCCGCTCCTCGCGCGAGCGCGCAAACCCCTGCGTCAGGAGCGATCCGAGCAAGGCTGCCACGACGCCGACACCCGCCGTGATATAGATCCAGTAGACTTCGATACCGTCCATGACCACCACTCCACAAACTTTCCGAAACCCTTAGCACCGGCTTTGCGGCGCGTCGATCATTGCCCGGCACCTGAGAGCACCCGACCGGCCACGGCACCGAGCCTTTCCACCAGCGCGGGATCGCGGGCCTCAGGTGCGGTGATGAGGGCATGGTCGAGGCAGGTCTCGATGCCCTGGGGCGAGGGCGTGCGCGGCGTGTCGGCGAGGCGTTCGGCCAGGGCCAGGATGAGCCGTTTCGCGGTCTCGGAATTGCGCTGGAGAACTTCGAGCACATTGGTGACGCTGACGGCTTCGACCTCCTCGTGCCAGCAATCATAGTCGGTCACCATGGCCACGGTGGCGTAGGGCAGTTCAGCCTCTCGGGCGAGCTTGGCCTCGGGCATGTTGGTCATGCCGATCACGTCGCAGCCCCAGGCGCGATAGAGCTTGCTTTCCGCCAGCGTCGAGAACTGCGGCCCCTCCATGACGAGATAGGTTCCGCCGCGATGGACCTTCGCGCCGGCGGTTGCGGCGGCGTCACCGGCCAGCGAACTCAACCGCTCGCAAACCGGGTGGGCGACGGAGACATGCGCCACGCAGCCCTCTCCGAAGAAGCTCTTCTCGCGTGCGAAGGTGCGGTCAATGAACTGGTCCACCATGACGAAATCGCCCGGCGCATAGGCCTCCTTCAAGCTGCCCACCGCCGAGAGCGACAGGATGTCGGTGCAGCCCGCACGCTTCATGACGTCGATATTGGCGCGGAAATTGAGGCTTGAGGGCGAGAGGCGATGCCCGCGACCGTGGCGCGGCAGGAAAACCAGTTCCACAGGCCCCAGTCGGCCGCGAAAGACTTCGTCCGATGGCTTACCCCAGGGGCTGTCGATGCGCTCCCAGCGACCGTCTTCGAGGCCCTCCACCTGGTAGAGCCCCGATCCGCCGATGATGCCGAGTGTCCATTGGGTCATGTGACTTGCCCTTGCCGCGTGATCTCATTACCGAACAAGCAGGGTTTTCGATCCAGGCCAAGATGAGCGACAACCACGCCGAAGTCAGAATCAGAAGAAGGCCTTGTCCGGGCAACGCTCGAGCGGCAGGCCGGGCTGGGGCCCAGACGCCCCCGGCACCTGAAAGGATACCTCCAGCCGGTCGCGGTCGCGCAGCAGGTAATACAATGTGCGCCCGTCCACATTGAGACTGACGCGCAGTCCCTCTGCGGTGTCTTCCGTTGCGATGATCTCGGAGGTGATGCTGGCCTGGGGACGTGACGGCGAGGAGACCCTGACACGGGGCACCTCACCTGAGGTGAGGATTTCGATACGGCGCGGGCTCCGGTCGCAGGCCCCTTCGGCAACGCCCGGAAAGTCATGGACGTCGAGGAAGGACTGGCTGTAGCCCCAGCGCCCTTCGAGACTGGACAGTTCCTGCGCGGCCTCCGGTCCGGCGGCGGAGGTCACTGGCGCGAGGAACAAAGCGCAGGCGGAAATGGCAAATACGGTTCTCATGCCAGCGTAACTAGCCCGGCCCCGCAAAAAGAAAACTCCCGAAGCGCCGGGCTCAGGGAGTTCTCGTTCAAGTAGAAGTTGCGCGCCTAGTGCTCCACATTCCGCCAGATGCGGCGATAGGAAAGCCAGAGCAGCACGGCGAGCACGACCAGGAACAGCATGACCGACAGGCCCGCCGAGCGGCGGAATTCCTGCTTCGGCTCCGAAGCCCAGGCGAGGAAGGCGGTGACGTCCTTGGCGAGCTGGTCCTTGGACGGATAGGTGCCGTCATAATATTCCACCCGCGGGTAGCAGAGGCCATAGACCTCCTGCAAAGCCGTTTCGACCGCTGCCGGGTCGAGGTCGGACACGGTGACCTGCTCGGCAGTGCCTTCGTGACTGGCGGCATAGTCGGCCTTCAGGCCATCAATGGCATTGTTGAACTCCGCCCGGCAATCGACGCCCGGCCCGCCATCGGGCTCCGAAAGCTGCGGCGCCATGGCGAGGAAGCCGCCATAGGGTGCATGGCGCGGATCACCATCCCAGTTCGGCTTGGTGTCTCCCGGGAAATAGGGGTTATAGTAGAGCCCCGCCGGTTGGGAGAGCGTGCCAGAGTACTCCGGGTGCTCCTCATCGGTGATCTGGAGCTCGGCGTCGTAGGCATTCTCGGGATAGCCCTTGATCAGCGAGTAGATGTAATCGGCACCGCCACCGCGTGCCTTCACGATCACCGACATGTCCGGGGGATAAGCCCCACCATTGGCTGCGCGGGCCTGCTGCTCGTTCGCCCAGGGGGACTTGAACGGGTCCGACGGCCGGCCGGGGCGCTCCACCTCGTCACCGAGATCGTCGATCTCCGTATAGGTGTACTCCGCCGCGAAGGCCTTCACGACGGGGTTATCGTTCGGCGACACGCCTTCCATGTAGTAGGGCCCGCCCGGCTCGCCGAGATTGCGGAACTTGATCAGGTTCATCGAGTGGCAGCTCGAGCAAACCTCCCGGTAAACCTTGTAACCGCGCTGGACGCTGGCATCGTCGAACTTGCCGAACATGCCCTCGAATTCCCAGCCGCCCTCCGGGGCCACCGGTGTCTTCGCACCGCCTGCGGCGTGGGCAGAGACGGCAACCGCCACCGCTGCCACGCCCGTGAGGAACCATTTCATCGTTTTCATGGGTTCAGGCTCCTATTCGGCAGGCACCGCCGCCGGCTCGGTCTTAAGACCCTTCGGCAGTACGGATTTGGCAATGGACTCAGGCTCGCGCTTCGGCCGCTCCTTGAGACCCAGCCAGGGCAGGATCACCAGGAAGTAGGCGAAGTAGTAAAGCGTGAGAATCTGGCCGAGCGTCAGGTAGGTGAAGGCCGGTGCGGGCTTCACGCTGATGTCGGCACCCTGTGGGGCCGCAAGGCTGGTCTCGAACGCGACGGCCTCGGCGTATTCGTCGAAGGTCCGCGTCGCCGCAAGGCCCGCTTCATCGGTGTAGCTCACGACAAGCTTCTCACTGCCCAGCGAGAAGACCGGATCGTCCGGGTTCTTCGCGCCGCACAGGCCGAGCAGGAGCGCAGCCACGACGAAGAGCAGGAAGAACTGCTTGGCCACCGGGCGGTAACGCAGCGAGCGCACCTTGGAAGTGTCGAGCCAGGGCAGGAAGAACAGCACGATGATCGAGCCGAACATGGCGATCACGCCCAGCAGTTTCGCATCGATCGGGCCGATATCGAAGGTGATCGCACGCAGGATCGCGTAGAACGGCAAAAGGTACCATTCCGGCACGATATGGGCCGGTGTCACCAGCGGGTTGGCCTCGATATAGTTGTCGGCGTGGCCCAGCACGTTGGGTGCATAGAACACGAAGGCCGCAAAGACGCCGAGGAAGATCACGATCGCGAAGGCGTCCTTCACCGTGTAATACGGGTGAAAAGGCACGGTGTCCTTCTTCACGTCCTTCACTTCCACGCCCGTCGGGTTGTTGTTGCCCGGCACGTGCAGCGCCCAGACGTGGAGTATGACCACACCGGCAATCATGAAGGGCAGGAGATAGTGCAGCGAGAAGAAGCGCTGCAGCGTGGCGTTGCCCACGGACGGGCCACCCTGAAGCCAGATCTTGATCGGCTCGCCCACGATCGGGATCGCACCGAAGAGGTTCAGGATCACATTGGCGCCGTGCAGCGACATCTGCCCCCAGGGCAGCATGTAGCCGAGGAAGGCGGTGGCCATCATCAGGAGGAAGATGACGCAGCCGAGAATCCAGAGCACCTCGCGGGGCGCCTTGTAGGAGCCGTAATAGAGACCGCGGAACATGTGGATGTAGACCGCGAGGAAGAACATCGACGCGCCGACGGCATGGGTGTAACGCAGGAGCCAGCCATAGGGCACGTCGCGCATGATGCGCTCGACCGAGGCAAAGGCGCCGTCCACCGTGGAGGTGTAGTGCATGGCCAGCACGATGCCGGTCACAATTTGCACCATGAGGCAGACCGCCAGGATGCCGCCGAACGTGTACCAGTAGTTCAGGTTCTTCGGCGTCGGGAAATCGACGAAGCTGTCATGGGCCAGCCGGACAATCGGCAGGCGATCATCGAGCCACTTCGTAAAGCCCGACTTCGGTTCGTAAGTGGAAACGTGTCCGCTCATTTATCAATCGTCCTCGGGGCTAGAGTGAAATCTGGATGACGGAGTCGCTGACATACCGGTAGTCAGGCACCGGAAGGTTGGTCGGCGCGGGGCCCTTACGGATGCGCCCCGACGTGTCGTAGTGCGAGCCGTGGCAGGGGCAGTACCATCCGCCATAATCGCCGACATTGCCCTGCGCCGGACCCACGGGCACGCAGCCGAGATGGGTGCAGGCACCGGATACGACGAGAATTTCCGGACGGAGATTGCCGTCGGGACCGGCAATCAGTCGTTCTTCATCGGGCTCCGGATCGCGCATCTGCGCGTCATTTTCCTC
>CAZXWB010000085.1:0-7601 GCA_964644395.1 uncultured Hyphomonadaceae bacterium
AACTGGCCGAAGCCAAGGCCTGCGGCGGCGGCGAGGAGCAGATGAGCGAGGCGGAGATGGAGTCTGCCGGTGCCGAAACGCCCGGCAAGCTGACGCTGATCCGTCCGAAGCGGGGCGGGTGATGTCCCGCGCGGCCCGCAACGCCTTCCGCCTCATGCTGAGGCGTTTCGCGCAGCGAAGCCTCGAAGCATGGTGCCGGCGCGCACAGCCCCTTCGAGGCTCGCCTGCGGCAAGCACCTCAGGGTGAGGGGATCGCGTGGAAACCGCCCCTGAGACCGCCCGCATCGGCCCGAACGCCATCCTCCAGACCATGGAGACGCTGCGCGTTCAAAAGGGTGAGGCTGCCATGGCGGCCTGGCTCGGCGCCGCAGGGCTCTCGCGCTATGGAGCATCGCCGCCCGAGACCATGGTTCCGGAAGCCGAAGCCGTGTCCGCCCACCACGCCCTCGCCGCACTCTATCCCGGCGCGACCGGTGCGGCGCTCGCCTTCGAGGCCGGACGGCGCACGGCGGATTATCTCCTCGCCCATCGCATCCCGAAGCCCGCACAATTCATCCTGAAGCGTCTGCCGCCCCGCATGGCGCTGAAAGTCCTGCTGCGCGCCATTTCACGTCATGCCTGGACCTTCTGCGGCTCAGGCGCTTTCGTCTATGATCTGCGCGGCACACCGCGCGTGGAAATCCACGCCAATCCGCTCGCCATGGCGCCCTGCACCTGGCACGAGGCGGTCTTCGAGCGCCTGTTCCAGGTTCTGGTCAGCCCGCATGCGAGGGTGACCGAGATTGCGTGCACCGCCGACGGGGCCGAGGCGTGCGTGTTCGAGATTTCTCTCTGAGACCTCTAAGCCTCCAGCAAGCGCCGCGCGATCACATGTGCCTGAATCTCGCCGGCGCCCTCGAAGATGTTGAGGATGCGGGCATCCTGCAGGACCCGTGAAATCGGATACTCCAGCGCAAAACCATTGCCGCCATGGATCTGCAGCGCATTGTCGGCCGCCGCCCAGGCGACGCGCGCAGCGAGCAGTTTCGACAGGCCCGCTTCCATGTCGCAACGGCGCTCGGAATCCTTCTCGCGGGCGGCGAAATAGGTGAGCTGGCGCGCGCCCATGATCTCTGCCGCCATGATGACGAGCTTGTTGGCCACGCGCGGGAAGGCGAAAATCGGTTGGCCGAACTGGGACCGGTCGAGGGAGTAGCGCAGGCCGAGCTCGAAGGCGTTCTGCGCCACGCCCACGGCGCGGGCGGCGGTCTGGATGCGCGCGCTCTCGAAGGTGGCCATGAGGTGCTTGAAGCCGAGGCCTTCCTCGCCGCCGAGGAGATTGTCGGCCTTCACTTCGAATTCGTCGAAGCCGATCTCGTATTCCTTCATGCCGCGATAGCCGAGCACTTCGATCTCGCCGCCGGTCATGCCCTCGGCGGGGAACATGTTGTCATCATCCCCGCGCGGCTTCTCGGCCAGGAACATGGACAGGCCGGAGAAATTCTTCGTGTCCGGATCGGTGCGCGCGAGCAGCGTCATGACATCGGTGCGCGCGCCATGGGTGATCCAGGTCTTGTTGCCCGTGATGCGGTAAACCTCTCCGTCCTTCACTGCGCGCGTGCGCAGAGCGCCGAGGTCTGAGCCCGTATTCGGCTCGGTGAACACCGCCGTCGGCAGGATTTCAGCCGAGGCAAGCCCCGGCAGCCATTGTCTCTTCTGCTCTTCGGTGCCGCCGCAGATGATGAGCTCCGCGGCAATCTCGGAACGCGTGCCGAGCGAACCGACGCCGATATAGCCGCGCGACAGCTCCTCGGAGACCACGCACATGGCGATCTTGCCCATGCCGAAGCCGCCATATTCTTCTGGAATGGTCAGGCCGAAGACGCCGAGATCGGCCATCTCCGTGATGATCTCCATGGGGATCAGCTCGTCCTTCAGGTGCCACTCATGGGCATGGGGGGCGACCTTGTCGGTGGCGAACTTGCGGAACTGCTCGCGCACCATGTCGAGCGTCTCGTCGAGCCCGGCATTCTCCACCGTCGCGCGGGTGAGGGCGTCCGGCAGAAGTTCCGCAGCGCGCGCCATGGCGGCAGACGATTTGCCCTCGCTGATCAGGCGCTGGACGGCCGGCTTGAGCAGGTGCGCGGTGGCCGCGCCGTCGGCGTCGAGGTCGGCCGGGCGGACAAATTCCACTTGCGTCATGGGCAGGCCGCCGAAAAGTTGCGCCAGATATTCGGCAAACAGGATCTGGGCCAGTAGGGCCTCGATCTCGCCCAGCTTGCCCTCGTCTTCAAGGCGCGCGGCCCAGTCGGCCACTTCGCGCAGGGTGAAGGCATAGGTCGCGGTCCAGGCCAGGCCGTGGGCGGTGTGCTGGTGGGCATCGATCAGCCTCCGGTCGGGCTTGCCCGCCGGCGCAAGAAGGGCGCGACAGCTCGCCCGGGCCGCGTCGTAATAGGCGTCGACGGCGGAAACCGCCGCTTGCAGGTCGTCCACCAGCCCCTCCAGGACCGGGCTCTCCTTGATGGCGACAGTACCGTCCATGTCTCGCTCCTCACTCTCGATTCCCCACGCGCCCGACCGGCGCTGCATAGCTGTCATGCGCGAATGTAGCGCTCCCGTGCCCGCCCGACCACCGCAAATGTTGCGCCGCAGCGTCACACCTTCGTCGTGCGGGCGTCCTTGAGAAAAGGTTAAAGCCAGAGGGCGATTCCTTAACCAATAGCCGGTTGATGCAAGGTTAAATTAACCTGTAGGAAATCATGGTAAATAAAAGGCGCAGAAGCGCCAAATCCCCTCACAATCCTGATGAGTTCATGCTTATGGAGAGCAGTCCCATGAATCCCTATGCTCGCTTTGGACTTGTGTCCAATTCCGTGTCCGCCGCCATGATTGTCGGCGCACTCGCCGTTTTTGGACCCACCGTCTTTGCTGCCATCAGCGAGACCGCCGGCACCGGCCCCGCCCTCTGGGGCTCACTGGCCGCCGCTGTGACGGTGCTGGTGGTCTTCTGGCTGGCCATGACCGAGGCGATCTTCCCCACCCTGTTCCGCCTCAACAGCGTGCGCAAGATGGTGCTGGGCAAGTACCATATCGAAGGCACCTGGCTGCAGGCGGAGAAGGGTGAAGGTACTGCCCGCATGGCTGTGATCGACATCCAGCCCGCCGGAAAGGGCTTCATCTTCTCCGGCTATGCGCTCAACAGCGACCTGGAGATCGAGAGCAATGCGCTGATCGAGTTCTCGAAGTTTGAATGGCCCTTCATGACCTACAAGTACCGCAACTCCCTGTCCGATGGCGCCGATGGCCAGCGCGAGGGCGTGGGCGAGATCCAGTTCGAGATGAACCGCGATGCCGCCCGGCGCTACAATGGTTATGTCCAGTATGTGAAGAACGAGGCACGCCTGAAGATCGAGGGTGCCAAGCTCACCAAGGGCCGCGAGGTGCGCAAGCTGCGTTCGCTCGAGGGGCGTGAGGAGGTCTTCGGCAAGTACTGGGACCTGTTCTTCAACCGCACGCTAAAGCTCCGGCAGGCCGGCGCGGCCCCCGTCGCCGCTGCTCCCGCTGCGACGGCTGAAGCCGAAAATGCCGCGGCTTCCGCGGGACCGCGTGCGCCGGTCAAGGCCCCGTCGGATGCCCAGGAGCACGACCATGAGGAACGCCGCGCCCGGCTGGCGGCACGCACCGAGGAACTCGTCGAGACGATCATTCCCCGCCGCCGTGCCAGCGACTGGTCCGACGAGGCTGAAGACGCAGCTGATGCGCTCCGCCGGCGGTCGGGCGACGCCAAGGTCGTGAACGAAAAGACGTCGGAAGACGGCAAGGCGAAGAAGGTTGCCAACGGTTCGGATCGTCCGCTCCGCTAGGGGAGAGCCGCAGACAACGGCTTGGATTGAAAGCCGGAACGGACGGGGGTGGTCTGCCAGAAGGGGAGGCCACCCCTTTCCCGTTCATGACAAGCGCCTCCGGACGGCGTTTCAGGTTTTCGCCCGGCGGTTTATTCGCCACCGATCCGGGCGATGATGCGCGCCGATGGAGATTGCGCACCACTTGCGCTGGCGATCACCACGCAATCGGCCTCGCACAGCCCGGAGACTTCGCCCGTCTTTGACACCTTCAGCGCCTCAGTGCCTGTCACAAGGTTGGTGTAGATCATATCGACCGCCCGGTTCGAGCCCGCTGGCGGCGTGAACACAAAGCGGCCGGGCCGGTACGCGACGAGTTCCACCTTCAGGTCGGTTGCGCCATCGACATCCAGCGAGAAGGGACCGGCGGGGAGGTCGGCGACAGCGACGGCCTGCGGTGCCGTGGCCTCTATCTGGTCCAGCAAGGCGCAGACCTTGCGCTTCTTGTTACCGGCCACCTGCATGCGGCCATCGATCACCAGCATGGGCGTGTACCGGCCGCGCGCATCGAGGGCGGCGGCGTAGTCTTGCTGTCGGGCAGAGAACTCTGGCCGGGCGAAACTGTCTTCCCAGCCCAGATAGTCCCAATAATCCACCGACCAGGTGAGCACGAACATGCCCGGATGGTGATCGGCCTCATCGGCGATGACGCGCATGGCCCCCGGACAATTGCCGCAGGACTGGCTGACGAACAGTTCCGCCAGGTGCACAGGCGCAGCAGGAGCATTGTCCTCGGCGCGCGCCGCCGGCGATGAGAGGGTCACCGCAACCGCCGCAGCGGTCCGGACGAAGCGTAACATGAAAGACGTCATGGTGTGTCTGGTATCGCCATGGGCGCCCCACGGCCAATCAATCGACCGTGAGGCACTGCATTTTCCGCTTCAGGGCACCTCACTCTGCCAGCATCGGTCCATCGAACTGGCGGGCGAAGAAGTCCCCGGCCTTCCAGAGCGGGCGTTGCTCGGCATTGGCAAGCGCCGTGGCGATGCGGAAATTCACCTCTGCAAAGCGCGCCGCCGCCTCGAAACTGATGTCATTGTCCATGTCATCGGACGGGCGGTGATAATTCCTGGCGAAATGCTCGTTCCAGGCGCGCTCGCCGCCATTGGCGAAACCTGTGGCCAGGAATACCGACGGGACGCCGATCTCGACGAAGCGGAAATGGTCCGATCGCGTGAACAGGCCCTGCTCCGGGAAGGGGTCGGGCGCGAGTTCCATGCCCATGGCCTCCGCGGCGTCGGAGACCGCCCCGGCAATGGTCGAGCGGTCGGACCCGAAGGCCACCACGTCCTGGAAATCATAGGTCAGCACCGGCATGTCGAGATTGACATTGCCGACCATGCGCGTGCGGTCCACGGTCGGGTTCAGCGCGAAATACTGCGCCCCGAGCAGGCCCTTCTCCTCGGCGGTCACCAGGAGGAACATGACCGAACGCTTCGGGGCCTCGCCTTCGCTCATTTTCCGCGCGACTTCGAGCAGCGTCGACACCCCGGCGGCATTGTCGAGCGCGCCATTGTTGATCTTGTCGCCGGCGAAGCTGTCGGACACCCCGATATGGTCGAGGTGCGCGGTCAGGACGATGACCTCATCCTTCAGGTCCGGGTCGGACCCTTCGATCATGGCGATGACATTCGGGCTTTCCACCGCGTCGATGGTGGATTCCTGGCTGATGGCCACGGTGAAGGGCAGTTCGAAGCCCTCCACATCGCCGCCCTCGGCCTCGGCCGCCGCGATGATCTCGTCATAGCGCGTGTCGGTCAGCGCGAAGAGCTTTTCGGCGCCTTCGAGGGAGACCGTGGCACCCACCTCGATATTGGGCGCGCGGGAATAGGGCGTTCCGTCCGCCTGCATCCATGACATGCGCGCCGCATCGAGCCGGCCCTCGCCGACCAGCCGCTGGAAGGAGTAGATCTCACGGCGCTGCGGGGTTTCCAGCGTCACGACGCCGACCGCACCGCGCTTCGACGCCTCGGCCGATTTCTGGGCACCGTAATAGGCGCGTTCCTCGGTCTGGATGCCCGAGGGCGTGCCCGACAGCATGAAGACGATCTTGCCGTCGACATCGAGGCTCTCATAATCGTCGCGTCCCATGTCCGGTGCGACGAGGCCGTAACCGACGAATACCGCCGGCGCTTCGCGGGAAGATGCCGCCGAACGGGTCGATGCACCGATGGCGTAATCCACATTCCTTTCCAGCGCGACGCCCTCGCCGTCCGGTTGGGTCACGGCCATCTCGCCGGCCGCGGCCACACGGTAGCTGCGCGCCAGCGGTACGGTCTGGAAGTAGGTGCCGTTCTCGCCGGCGGGTTTCAGCCCCAGGCGTTCAAACTCCGCGGCGGTATAGGCGGCGGCCTTCTCATAACCTTCGGTTCCGGCTTCCCGGCCCTCGAGCGCGTCGCTCGCGAGATAGGCCATGTGGGTCCTGATGGCCTCGGCTGGGGAGAGCCCGGCAACCGATTCCGGCGCGAGTACGGTGTCTTCGGCCAACGGTGCCGCGCGCGATGTGTCGGGCGTCGGCGCGGCCTCGTCACCACCGCAGGCGGCCAGCCACAACAGGGCGACCGGCAGGCCGAAAAGGGCATGTCTTTTCATTGTTTCGCTCCCGAACGCATGATCTGACCCGTCTTCTGGACCCATGCGGGCCGGAAGTCGAGCCGGCGCACCGTTCAGCGGGTTAGCGAGACGGAAATGGCACCGAATCTCTGCCGCCCGGTCTGGCCGGAGAACTGCTTGGAACGGTCAACATAGGAAAACGCGAACTGCACCGCATAAATATTGATCGCGATGCCGGCCTGGTATTCGTGGACGAAGGATTCCTTGTCGACCGATGGGCTGTCGCGAAACGTGTTGCCATCAAGAAAGATGTCGCGGGCGATCGCACGGCCCTCGACGCCGGCAAAGACATATCCGCCGAAATCATCCTTGGGGTCATAGACACCCGCCCCGGCCAGCGCCGGACGGATACGCGGCGGCGAGAAATTCGCATCGAGATCCCAGCCCACCCGCATCATGGCGCCTGTCGCGGCATAGGTGCGCACATTGCCCAGCGCGATGGAGCCGTGCAGGCCGAGATCGGTCTCCAACCCGAGCAGCCGGGGCCCTTTCAGGCCGCGCAGGCGCTGGGCGACAATCTCCAGGCCCGGTTCGTCCCGAAGCTGGGAGTCCCAGCCGCGCGGCTCGACGCCGTCGATCCACTCATGCCAGTTCTCCTGCACCATTTCGCCAAGCGCCGACGGCCCCACGACACCCAGATTGACCTGAAGGGCATCCTGGATGAAATCCCCTCCCGGCAGGCGCTGCTCGGCCACGGCCGTGGCGCTCACCGCCAGCCAGCCGGCATAGGGCCGGTCCTTGGGGTCGGGTACCTCGCGGCTGATGTCCTCCGGCGTGAAGATGGCATGGGTCAGCCCCACGCCACGGCGCAGCCTGGTGCGGTCGAGGTCGATGAAGGGCACGAGGTCTGCGAGGTCGCGCTGGAAGGGGAAGGCCCGGTCCTCCGGGGAGAACCGCTCGATGCGCAGGCCGTTGGTGTAGTGGCGGTCAGTCCCGCCGAACAGGTCATTCTCGGACGTCACCGACCAGACGGTGCCGTCGGCCAGCACACCGGGCGCATGCATGGCGGCGAGCCCGGCCGCCGCGGCGCCGCGGGCGATAACTCCCAGTCTCGGTTTCATGAAAGACCTCCCGTGGGCGTTCAGGCTGCTGCCTTAGGGTCCAGAC
>CAZXWB010000086.1:0-7560 GCA_964644395.1 uncultured Hyphomonadaceae bacterium
TTGGAGCGGGCGATGAGATTCGAACTCACGACCCCAACCTTGGCAAGGTTGTGCTCTACCCCTGAGCTACGCCCGCATCCGATAGGGGGTAAGGCGGCTGGCCGCCCGAAGCGTGAGATAAAACGCATCGCAGGGGGCTTTGCAAGGGGAAATCTGCATGCCCCTGCCAGCCGAGTTGCCGGGCGACCTGGTCACGCTGGCTCAGTGTCCGGCCCAAAATTCGACATCGTCGGATCTCGGAGCGCCTGGCCAGCCCTTCTTTCGTCCCGTCCAACCAATTCTCGGAACCAGAAGCGTGGTCCGTTGGCGGAGAGCCGCCCCGGCCCACCCGCGCGTCGGTTGGCCGGTGTCAGACCTCGCGCGCAGCCGGAGACTTCGCTCGTCAAGGCCCAGAGCGTTGTCGCAAGGCACACTCGGCACACTATGAAGGGTGACGTTGTACATTGGAACGGTTGCTGCGCGGCGTTACAGGGGCCAATATCCGCCCCGCTCACCCATGGGGTGAATCTTTGCCGGTGTCTTGGCCTTTCCCGCCCGAAATGTGTATAAAAGGTTAATGCAGGGTGGGAGAGCGGAACCATGCAACCAAATCGATTCATGCCGAGGCGACCCGCCTTTCTGGCCGCGGCCCTTCTCGCCGCTTTCGCCGCGCACAGCGGGCGCGCGGCGGCCGAGGAGGGCGCCTATGGCCGGGCGGAGGCGCTGGCCTGGCACATCAGCGCCTATGTGCCCTGCGAGGCCGGCGCCGATGCCCTTGGCCGGCTGAAGTCGGAACTCGGTGCCTTTGCCGCCACGCATGAAGAGACCGTGGCCGCGCTGCAACTGGTGGTGGCCGATGAGGCGAGTTGCGGCGAAGTGCGGAGCCTCTCGGGCGAACTCCTGGCGCTGTATGACAGCCGTCCCCGGGGCTTTGCCCGGCAACTCGGCCTCGCCTTCGAAATCGCCGATTCCGGCGCCGGCGAGGACGCGGTTGCACAGCCCAGCGGCGCCACCCGACGCGCCGACATGGCCCGCCAGCGCGCCGGGCAAATGGACAATGGCCCGCCACCACGACCCGATCGCTGAACCAGAATACGACACGACTTCAACCCGCCACCGACACGAGGCCCCCGACATAGCAGGCAAGAAACGAATAGAAACCCGCCAAACAGTAACGATTGCAGTAGATTGAGAAGGGCCGGGAAAGCCCGTCTTCACCCCCATGGTGGATGGTCCCGGGATTGCATCCAATGACCGAGATGTTCATCGCACCAGATTCGGGGCCCGCCATGAAACTCCACCGTATCCTTGCGCTTGCCGCCTGCATGGCGGTCAGCAACAGCCTCTCCGGCGCTGCCGCTCAGGAGGATGAAAGCTTCTTCGCCCGCGACCGCTACACCGCCGTTGCCGAGCGGGCCCAACCCGAATTCGACCCGGAGCCCCTGCGCGCCGGGGCCTGGCAGTACCGTCCGGAACTCGAGGCGGGGCTGGGCTACACCAGCAACCTGTTCGCCACGACCGACGGCGAGGTCGACGACGCCTTCGCGGTTCTGGCCCCGCGCCTGAATGGCCGCTCCGACTGGACGCGCCATGAACTCGGTTTTGACCTGTTCGCCCGTCACATCGAGTATTTCGACACCGATGATGAGAGCACCACCGCCTATGGCGCGTCGCTGAATGGCCGGCTCGATGCCAATTCCCGTCTTGCCCTGACCGGTGGCGCGCGGGCGGAAACTTTCTTCGAGCCGCGCACCGCCATCTCCAACCAGCCGAACTTCCTGGAGCCCGTGGAGGCCAATGTGGTGGGCGTGGATGCCGGTGCGGACTACGAGTTCGGCCGGGTGCAGCTGCGTGGTCGCATCGGCTTCGACAATTTCGACTATGACGACGTGCCCCTGCGCGCCGGCGGCACCGCCGACCAGGATTTCCGCGACCGGGATGAAACCGTCGGCACGCTGCGCGCGGCCTATGCGGTTGAGCGCGACTGGGCGGTGTTTGCCGAGGCCCGGCTGATCGACCGATCCTATGACAATGCTGCGGCGACCGGCGGCGAGACCGAGACACCCTTCAATCGCGACAGCCAGGGCACGGTGTTCCTCGTCGGTACAGATTTCGAGCTGCCGGTGCTCCTGCGCGGCGAGTTGGCTGTTGGCTACCAGAGCTTCGAATATGATGATCCGCGCTTTGCCGACGTGGACGGGCTTTCGGTGGACGGCCGCGTGCAGTGGTTCGTCACACAGCTCACCACGCTCACGGCCAATGCCAACCGTCGCGTGATCGATCCGGGCCTGTTCGCCGATGCCGGCGCCACCGAGACCCGGCTGGGCGTGCGTGCCGACCATGAACTGCTGCGCAACATGCTGCTGTTCGGAGAGTTCGGCGTTTCGAATTTCGACTTCGAGAACCTCGACCGTGACGATGATCGCTTCGATGTAGGCACCGGGCTCACCTACAAGCTGAGCAAGCGGGCTTGGGTCGAGGCGGCCTATCGCTACGCCAACCAGGATTCCGATTTTCAGGATTTCACCGACAACCGGGTGACGGTATCACTCAAACTCTTCCCGTAAGGGAAAGGTGTGGCGGGATCGCCCGCCACACCCTATGCCCACGGCGAACACATGGATGGAGCCGACTGTGAAACGCCAGTATCCCCTGGACCCGCGCGTCATGGCGCGGGGTTATAGCGTCAACGAATACGGCGCCTCGGACGACAAGATCGTCGATCCGAAACAGGCTCTGCGCGCCCTGCGCCGCCGGCTCCCGCTGTTCCTGGCCGCGCTCGTGACGACCTTCCTGGCCGTTGCCATCCTGACCTTCCAGACCATTCCGGTCTATTCCTCTTCGGCCTCGATCATCGTTGACCCCTCCGATGAAGATGTCCTGTCCATCGACCTCGGCTCGCAGCTCACCGGGGCAGCACCCGACAGCGCCGTGGTCGATACCGAGGTGGAGATCATCCGTTCCCGCTCGCTGGCCGAGAAGATCGTGCGTGACCTTGAACTCGACCAGAACCCGGAATTCAACCCCATGCTGCGCGAGCCCGGCGCGATGGACCGGCTGAAGGCGTCAATCAAGAACACGATTGCAAGCTTCTCGCCGTCCGACACAAGCGCCAGCGCGCCGACCACCGAGGCCAGCGAGGCGGCGAAGGCCCGGCGCGAGATGGACCTGGTGGTTACCACGCTGCTCAACAAGACCTCGGCCCGGCGCATCGGCACGACCTATGGCATCGAGATTTCGGCCAACAGCGAGGATCCGGAGCTGGCCGCGCGCATCGCAAACGCCATCGCCGACCAGTACCTCGTCGAGCAGCTCGATGCGAAATTCGACGCCACAAAGCGCCAGACCGGCTGGCTCGAGGAGCGCATGGCGGACCTGCGCGCGGAAGTCTCGGAGGCCGAAAGCGTGGTCGAGGCCTATCGCTCGGCCTCGGGTCTTATCTCGGCGGGTGAGACCACGATCAACGAACAGCAGATGGCCGATGTGAACGCGCAGCTCATCGTCCAGCGCGCGGAACTCGCCGAGGCCGAGGCGCGGCTGAATTCGGTCCAGAACCTGATGCGCCAGGGGCTGGGTGCCGACACCAGCGGCGAGGCCTTGCGCTCCCCGGTCATCGCCGAATTGCGCCGACAGCAGGCCGATCTTGCCCGCCAGCGCAACGACATCCAGAACCGCTACGGCCCCCGCCACCCGGAATATCAGCGTATCACCACCGAAGAGGCCAATATCCAGGCCCAGATCGACACCGAGGTGAACCGTATCGTGGCCAATCTGAAGAGTGAGATGTCCATCGCCCGCCAGCGGGTCCAGTCGCTGGAAGGCAATCTGAACCGCATGCGCGCCACGATTGCAGACAACAATCGCGCACGGGTGCGCCTGCGGGAACTGCAGCGTAGTGCAGACGCCTCGCGCACGACCTATGAAGCCTTCCTGAAACAATTCACCTTCACCGACGAGGCCGAAGGCATCACCGAGGCCGATGCGCGCATCCTGTCGCGCGCGGCGGTGCCCCTCACGCCGGCCTTCCCGAAGACCACGCTGAACCTCGTCATCGGGCTCATGCTGGGGCTCCTGCTCGGCGTGCTCGCGGTGATCCTGGCGGAAAGCCTGAACAACCAGGTGAATGCCGGCTCGGACATAGAGGATGCTTTCGGCTTGCCCTTCCTCGGCAATTTCCCCAAGCTCACGGGCGAGGCGAAGAAGAACCCGTCGGAGTATGTTATCGAGAATCCCATGTCGAGCTTTGCCGAGAGCTTCCGCAATCTCAGGGCCTCGATCATGTTTGCCGACCTCGACACGACCGTGCAGACCGTGGCGATCACCTCCTCCCAGCCCGACGAGGGCAAGACGACCATGACCTATGGACTGGGGCGCATGTCGGCCATGTCGGGCAGCAAGACGCTGGTTATCGATGGCGACTTCCGGCGCAAGCAGCTCACCGAGAAGGCCGGCCTCGAGCCGGAAATGGGCTTCCTGGAATGCCTGTTCGGCGAGGCGAAACTGTCACAGGCCATTGTCGTCGATCCGAAGACCTCACTGCATATCCTGCCGCTGACGCCGGACCGGCACACCCCGCGCGACGTGTTCGGCTCCAAGGCGTTCAACGCCCTGCTCGACCGCCTCAAGGACGAGTATGAACTGATCATCATCGATACCGGTCCGTTGCTCCTGATGGCGGAAACCCGTGTGCTCACCAGCAAGGTCGACCAGACCGTGGTCATTGCGCGCTGGCAGAAGACCAATCGCACCGTTCTGAAGCAGACCCTGGGGATCCTGGCAGATTTCCGGGCCAACGTGGCCGGTGTCGTGCTGAACCAGGTGGACCTGAACAAGTACCACCGCCACGGTTACGGTCATTCCGGCTACAAGGCCTACGCCAAGTATTATGCCAAGGGCTGAGGCCCGACGCTTACATCTAGCTCGCCTTTGAGAGCATGGCGTAGAGCTCGTCCTTCAGCGCCATACGCTTGCGGCGCAGCGCTTCCTCGGCCTCTTCCGAGAGCGTATCGACGCGGGTCTCTGACCGGTGAATGGCGCGATTGACCTCGTGGTATTCCTCTGCAAGCTTGGCGAAATGGGCGTCGGAGGTCTTCAGCGCCGTGATGGCCTCGGCGTGCTCGGGAAATTCCTCGTGCAGTTCATGGGGCGTATGGCTCAACGGGGTCTCCTTGTTTTTCTTGACAATGGGCGTGCCCATGGCGCTTCCATCAATCCGCAGTGTTACGCATTGATGGCCCGAGGACCAAGACAGGATGACGAGTTTCCTCCCCCCGTTTTCCGACCCGTCAGCCCAGGACGAGGCTGCGCGCCTGCGCCCGAAATTCGATGAGACCGGCCTCATCGCCGCCATCGCCCAGCATGCCGTGACCGGTGAGGTGCTGATGCTCGCCTGGATGAATGCCGAGGCCCTGGCGATGACGATCGAGACGCGGACAGCGACCTTCTGGTCACGGTCGAGACAGAGGCTATGGGTGAAGGGCGAATCCTCCGGCCACACCCTGCATGTGGACGAGATCCGGGTCGATTGCGACCAGGACGCCGTGCTCCTGCGCGTGCGGCCGGCGGGCCCCGCCTGCCACACCGGTCGCGCCGCCTGCTTCTACCGCCGCGTTGGCGCAGACGGACGTTCACTTTCCATTTCGCTGGAAAAGGAGTAAACCGCAGGGCGTTGCGCCGAAGGGGTTTGGCGTGAAGGGGAAAACAAGATGCAGACGTTTGCGAGAAACGGTTCGCGGGCGGCGCTGGTAACCGTGCTGATCGGCCTCGCGGCCTGCGGCGGCCAGGAAGGACCCGCCGAGCCGGAGTCCGCCACGCCACCGCCCGAAAGCGAGGCGGCCCCGGAGCCCGTCCTGCCGCCACCCGGCCAGCCCCTGCCCACGGCCCAGCCGGCAAGCGCGCCGGAAGACCTTCACATGTACAAGCTCGATTGCGGCACGATCGAGATTTCCGACCTCGATGACTTCGACACCTCCGGTGGCTATGCCGGCAAGTCGGATACCTTCACCAATACGTGCTGGCTGATCCGCCACCCCGAGGGCACGCTCCTGTGGGACCTCGGCCTGCCGGGCATGCTGGCGGGCAGCGGCGCGCAGACCCAGGGCATCTACACCGTCAGCGTCGACCGGACGATCGCGTCGCAGCTGAGGGAGCTCGGCATTGATGCGGGCGAAATCGACTATTTTTCGCTCTCTCACAGCCATTTTGACCATGTCGGCCAGGTCGACCAGCTCGAAGGCACCGATGTGACCTGGATCGTGCACGCCGCAGAACTCGCCGCCATGCAGCCCCAGCCCGACGATCCCGATCCCATGTTCGGCTTCTTTGCCGATTTCGAGCAGGTGAGGTTCTCCGGCGAACATGATGTCTTCGGCGATGGCCGGGTGCGCATCATCGAGGCGCCGGGGCACACGCCGGGCCACAGCGTGCTCTGGATCGACCTGCCCGAAACCGGGCCGCTGATCCTGATCGGCGACCTTTACCATCGCATCGAGAGCGTCGACCCGCAGCGCGTGCCGCGCTTCAACTGGGACGTTGTGGAGGCCGAGGCACTCGGCGTGGAGCCGGGATCGATCACGCGGGCCTCCATGGAGAAGATCGACGCGCTGGCGGCGGAGACCGGCGCGCAGCAGATCATCCAGCACGAGCCCGAAAGTGTCGACGCGCTGCCGGACCTGCCGATCCCGGTCCAGTGATTGGGCCGGTTCAGGCGTCTGCGAGCAGTTGTGACAGGCCCGCGCGCCAGGCGTCCGGCAGGGCACGTGGCCGTCTCGATGCGGCATCGACATAGACATGGGTGAAGTGGCCGGCCGCGGCGGCTGCATCCTCCCCGGCGCGGAAGATGCCGACCCGGTAGGTGACCGAGGAATTGCCGATACGCGATACGGCGAGGCCGGCCTCTAGCGTGTCGGGAAATGCCACGGGCGCGTGGTAGCGGCAGCCCGTTTCCACCACCAGGCCGATGATCTCGCCGCCCTCCAGCACCAGGAGCCCGGCATCGATCAGCCAGCCATTCACGGCGGTGTCGAAATAGCTGTAATAGGTGACATTGTTGACGTGGCCGTAGATGTCATTGTCCATCCAGCGCGTCGGAATGGCCCGGAAGGCGCGATAGTCGGCCCGGGTTTCGCGCGGTGCGCGTTCACCAGGCGGCATTGTAGATCTCCAGGGCGTCGGCCTCGCGCACCTCGCGCGGATTGTTGACGAGCAGGCGGGTCTGCTTCATCGCCTCGGCGGCCAGCATGGGCAGGTCATTGTGGGAGATCCCGTGCGCGCGCAGCGGCTGTGCCATGCCGACGGTCTCGCAGAGCGCCTGCATCCGGTCCAGGAAGTCACCGGCGGTCCCGTCACCGCCCAGCACGCCTGAGAGTTCGCCATAGGCAGTCCGGGCCATGTCGGCCTCCATGTTGTAGCGCAGCACCGGCTGCAGCACCAGCGCATTGGACAGCCCGTGGGGAATGTGGAAATGCCCGCCCAGCGGATAGGCGAGGGCATGGACCGCGGCCACCGGCGCGTTCGCAAAGGCCTGGCCGGCGAGCATGGCCCCGATCAGGCAGGCGCGCCGGGCCTCGAGGTCAGACCCGT
>CAZXWB010000087.1:0-7347 GCA_964644395.1 uncultured Hyphomonadaceae bacterium
CGGCCTGGCCCCATGCCGATTACATCACGCTGAACATCTCCTCCCCCAACACGCCGGGCCTGCGTGGGCTACAGGATCGCGCCGCGCTTGAAGAACTGCTCCGCCGGGCCGCTGAGACGCGCGCGGCGCTGGAACGCACGCAAGGGCCACGGCCGGTCTTCCTGAAGGTGGCTCCTGACCTCGACCCCGCTGCGATCGGAGAGATCTGTGAGGTGGCGCTGTCCTCCGGCGCCCTGACGGGGCTGATCGCCTCGAACACAACATTGGCGCGGCCGGAGACACTGAAATCAGCCCATGCGGGCGAGACCGGGGGCCTCTCCGGGGCGCCGCTGATGCAGGCCTCAACCGAGGTGTTGGGCCTGTTTGCCGAGCGCCTGAAGGGCGAGCTCGACCTCATCGGGGCCGGCGGGGTGGCCTGCGCCGATGATGTGCGCGCAAAGCTCGCTGCCGGCGCGCAGGCGGTGCAGCTCTACTCCGCGCTTGTGTTTGAGGGTGTAGAACTCATCCCGCGCATCTGCGCCGACCTGATATCGCCCGCAAGCCCCGGCAGGCAGGCGGCCAGCGCCAGCGCCCGGTAGGCATACATCGCCAGGAAGGCGGTCCATACACCGGCATTGCCATGTGCTCCGGAAAGCCAGATATCAGTGGCGACATAGGCAAGCGTGGCGGCGACGCTGGCATTGCGCAGGTCACGGCCCCGCGTGGCACCGATGAAGAGCCCGTCAAGCTGGAACGCCGCCACGCCGATGAGTGGCACAAGTGCGCACCAAGGCAGATAGGCAAGCGCCACGTCACGCGCCTCGGCGTCACGGATGACGGCGCTGATGATCTCATCACCAAAGGCGAAATAGAGCCAGGTGAAGAGTGCGCCTGCGAGCAGGGCAAACTCGCTGGTCAGTCGGAAAGCCCGCCACACCCGGGCGGGCCTGCGCGCACCGACGCCCGCGCCGGTCTCGGCCTCGGCGGTGAAGGCGAAGGCGTCCAGGACAAAGGCGCTGACGGCGATGAACTGCAGCAGCACCTCGTTGCCGGCCACCGCGGCGGTGGACACCTGGGCGCCGGAGCGCACGAACCAGGCAAAGCAGAACAGAAGCGCCAGCGTGCGGATCATGATGTCGCGATTGGCGCTGAACAGCGCGCGGATGCGGGCGCGGTCGAAAATCTCCCGGCCGGGCTTGAGCCCGCCGCGCACCAGCAACAGCCCGAAGCCGAGGGCGACCCATTCCGCAATCGCCGTGCCCGCGCCGATGCCCGCAGGCCCCCAGCCCAGCCCAGCCACGAACCAGGCGTCGAGCCCGGCATTCACGCCGTTGAGCATGACTTGGAAGGCGAGCAGTGCACCGGTCCGCCCGCGTCCGAGCAGCCAGCCCATGACGCCGTAACCCATGAGCACCGCCGGCGCGCCCCAGATGCGCGCGTCCATATAGGCGTGCGCGCCCTCGCCCACCGGCACTGTGACATCAAACAGGGTGATGACCGGCCCGCGAAACAGCGGATAGGCAAGCGCGATGGCAAGGCCGAGCGCCAGTCCGAGCAGCAGGGCCCGCTGCAGGATCGCGCGCACTTCGCCGCCCACGCCTGCGCCCTGCGCCTGTGCCGTGAGCCCCGTCGTCGCCATGCGCAGGAAGCCAAAGCCCCAATAGACAAAGCTGAACACCGCCGAAGCCACGGCCACCGCCGCCAGTTCGGTCTTGTCGCCCACGAACCCCATGACGCCGGTGTCCACCACGCCTGTCAGGGCGGTGGCAGCCTGGGCGAAGACCACCGGAACGCTCATAGCGAAGATGCGCGAACGGGTGAGCGGCGGGGCAGGAGAAGGGGAATCCATCGCTTACCCCCTAATCGCTGGACGATCCGCGCACCAGAGCACAGATGACAGCCCATGCTCAGCTTCGTCCACCATCCGGCCTATGACGCCGAAACCGTCAGCGACGACCACCGCTTCCCGATGCGGAAATACTCCCTGCTGGCAAGGCAGCTCATGTTGGACGGTCTGGTCTCTCCCGGCGGCTATGAAGTCCCGGAGCCCTCGACGCCGGAGACGCTCTACAGGGCCCATGACCCGGCCTATGTCGAGGCGGTGATGCGCTGCGAGGGGGATCGCCAGCGGACCCGCCGCATCGGCTTCGATATGACACCGGCCATCGCACTCCGGACGAGCGCCTCGGTGGGCGGCACGATCCGCGCCGCCGAACGCGCGCTTGAATCGGGCGCCGCGATCAACACCGCCGGAGGCAGTCACCATGCCGATGGCGAAGGCGGGGCCGGCTTCTGCGTGTTCAACGACGTTGCGGTGGCCGCCCATGAATTGCTGGACCGCCGCGCAGTGTCGCGGGTGCTCATCATCGATTGCGATGTCCACCAGGGTGACGGCACGGCGCGCATCTTCGCCGGCGATGAGCGGGTCTACACGTTTTCCATGCACTGCGAGGACAATTGGCCAACGCGCAAGGCCGCCAGCGATTTCGACCTTGGCCTGCCCGAGGGCCTTCGCGATCAAGCCTATCTGGAGGCCTTCGACCGCGCGCTTGATCGTTTGCGCGCCGAGACCCGGCCCGACATCGTCTTCTACAATGCCGGCGTCGATCCCCATGAGAGCGACCGGCTTGGCAAGCTCTGCCTGAGCGATGCCGGCCTCAGCGCCCGCGAACACCGCCTGGCCCGCTGGGCGCGTCGGGCCGACGTCCCCCTGGTCGGGGTGATTGGCGGGGGCTATGACCGCGACGTCCCGGCGCTGGCACGACGCCACGCCCTCCTCGCCCACGCATTTTCTGACGTGTTTGCATAATTTCGATAACGAAATGAATATTCACGGTTGAGGTTTTCCACAGCTCTACCACTGGACCGTGGCGTTGCTCACTTCCTCGCGCTTCAGTTGAGGGATGGGGTGGGTACTCGTAAAACCTGAAGTAGCTCTTGCGCCTCGTGGTCTGCCGTCCGGTGCGCGACCGCTTGCCAGGAATGAGACCGCGCAACAATGCCTCGGGCCGGGACAGGCCATCCCGCTGCGGCTGGTCTTTAGCGCATTCGCCATCGCCATCCTGCTGGCGCCCCAACTTGCCTTTGCCGCCCTGCATGTCGTGCTCCTGGCGGGCTTCGCGACGCTGATCCTCTGGCGGTTGTTGCTGACACTGGTCGGCGCGACCCTTGGTTGGCGGGAAACACCCATCCTGCCGGCCACACCGCTCAGCCTGCCGCACTACACGGTGCTCGTGGCGCTCTACAGAGAAACCGGGGCCCTGCCCGGGCTCGTCTCGTCCCTGTCGGCGCTCGATTATCCCGCAAGCCGACTGGAGGTCTTGTTCCTTGTCGAAGCCGACGATTTCGATACGCGCGACGCGCTGAACGCCATGCCGCTGCCGGCGCATTTCCGCGTCATCACGGTGCCCGATGGCCAGCCGCGCACCAAGCCACGCGCGCTGAACCAAGGATTGGCGCTCGCCACGGGATCGAAGCTCGTGATCTATGACGCCGAAGATCGGCCCCACCGCCATCAGCTTCGCGCGGCGGCGGCACGCTTCCTGGCCAGCGGCCCACAGACGGCCTGCCTGCAGGCCCCGCTGGTGGCCTACAACACAAGCGAATCCTGGCTGGCGGCCCAGTGGGGGCTTGAATACCGGGTCCATTTCGGCCTCATTGTCCCTGCCCTTGCACGGCTCGGCCTGCCGGTCCCGCTCGGCGGCACCAGCAACCATTTCGATGTGGATGCGCTGCGCGGGGTGGGGGGCTGGGATGCCTGGAACGTCACCGAGGATGCAGACCTCGGTCTGAGGCTCGCCCGCCACGGCTACCGGATCGGCGTGGTGCGTCCGCCCACGCTGGAGGAAGCGCCCATCGGGCTCGCCGCCTGGACCGCCCAGCGCTCGCGCTGGCTCAAGGGCCATGCCCAGACCTGGCTCGTGGCGATGCGGCGCGGCGCTGCCCGGTCAGGTTTCGGCTCCGGTGGATGGGCGGTGGTGCACCTGACCCTGGCGGGCGCGGTTATCTCGGCCACCCTTCACCTCTGGCTTGCCGCCGGCATCCTCGCGGCCTTGTTCGTCCCGGGGCTTGAGCTGAGCCCAGCAGACTGGGCCGTGCTCTCGGCCGGCCTGGCCGTCAATGCGCTGTCATCACTGCTTGCCACGCTGCGTGCGGGACACTGCCCGGTCGGAACCATTCTGAGCCAGCCCTTCTACTGGCCGTTGCACAGCCTGGCGGCCGCCCGCGCCCTGTTCGGCCTGTTCTCCCGCCCGCACTTCTGGGCCAAGACCGACCATGGCGTGACGCGCATCGACCCGCTACCTGAACCGGCGGTGTTCCGTAATGCCGACTGAGCCCCTATCTGGGCGGCTCCTGAAGGCAGCTCTGGCGGAGCCCCATGTCCCCCACCCTCGACTGGACGCTGACATTGATCGGCCTGGCGCTGGCCATCGGACTTTTCGTGCTCTCAAATCTTCGCGCCGGACGGCCCGCCGACCCCCTGCGACCGCGCTGGGTGCCGTGGAAGCTGATGATCGTGCTGTCGGCCTTCATGATCGTGCTCGCCATCGTCCACATGGCCAATCTGCTTGGCGTCGAGACCGGCCCGGACAAGTCGCCCTTCGGCCGTTTCTGACGCGTACGAAGATGTACCGGAAGCTGGCGGGCCAAATTCCGTCAGCGCCGCCCGGCGACCGGTTCAGAGGTTGCGGCCGATCTCGTAGAAGCGCTCGCGGCGTTGGGAGCGTAGCTCCTCCGCGGTCATCGTTTCGAGCTTGGCGAGTTGGCGTTCGATGGCCAGGCCCGCCTCTTGGATGGCTTCCCTGGGATCACGTTGCGCCCCGCCAATGGGCTCGTTCACGATGGCGTCGATGACACCAAGCTTCTTCAGGTCCTGGGCGGAGATCTTCATGGCTTCGGCGGCGTCCGGCGCGCGGGCTGCATCGTGCCAGAGAATGGACGCACAGCCCTCCGGCGAGATCACCGAATAGATCGCGTGCTCCATCATCAGGACCCGGTTGCCACCGGCAATCGCGATGGCGCCCCCTGAACCGCCTTCGCCAATGATGAGCGACACCACGGGCACGCCGAGGCCGAGCGTCACCTCGATGGAGCGCGCAATCGCCTCCGCCTGGCCGCGTTCCTCGCCGGCCTTGCCGGGATAGGCCCCGGCGGTGTCGACAAAGGTGATCACGGGCAGTCCGAACCGGTCGGCCATCTCCATGATACGCTGGGTCTTGCGGTAGCCTTCGGGGTGGGCCATGCCGAAATTGTGGCGCAGGCGACCATCGGTGTCGGCTCCCTTTTCATGGCCCATGACGACGACGGAGCGACCGTTGAAGCGCGCCAGGCCGCCGAGAATCGCCTGGTCATCGCCAAAGACACGGTCGCCGGACAGCTCCACATAATCGGTCAAGAGCTGGTCGCGGTAATCGACGAAATGCGGACGCTGGGGATGACGCGCGACCTGTGTCTTGCGCCAGGCCGAAAGGCCCGAATAGAGGTCAAGCAACTGCTTGGCCGACTTGTCCTTCAGCCGGGTCAGCTCGTCGTCGATACTGGGTCCCTCGCCCTTGGCGGCGACGGCTTCAAGCTCGGCGATCTTGGCTTCGAGCTCAGCCACCGGCTTTTCGAAATCGAGATAGGTGATCATGCAAGCTGGTTAGCAGCGGGTTTGCGGTGGGAAAAGGGGTTTCGACGCTGGCCGAGCTGGCCTGTGAAGGGTTAAGCCCCGCAAACCATTGATTAACCCTCGCCGCGCTCTAAGGGCGCGACGCCTGACAGAATGCAAGCCGGAGCGACCATGACGACCACCGGAACCCGAAACGGCAAGACCATCGCCGTCGCCAACATGAAGGGCGGGGTCGGCAAGACGACCAGCGTCGTGGCCATCGCTGAAGCCTTTGCGGCCATTCGCGGCCACCGCGTGCTGGTCATTGATGTCGATGCCCAGGCCAATGCCTCGCTCGCCATCATGGGCGATGACGCCCTGACCGAGGCCATCGAGGAGGAGCGCACCATCCGCGCCTTCCTGGAGAATGCCACGATTGGCGGCGGCACGGAGCCCATTCACAGCGTCGTCCACAAGCGCGTTTCCGACGTTTCCCACATGGGCAAGCCGCTCGAGATCGATGTTATCCCCTGCGAAGTGGATTTCCGCCATTCCGAGCGCGAGATCATCTACGAGCTGACGGAGAATGGCGAAAGCCTGAAGGCCATCGAGAACCGTTTCACGCGCGTGCTCCGGCCAAGCTTTGAACGCCTCGAATCCGAGTATGATTACATTTTGGTGGATTGCCCGCCCGGCATTTCCGCCGTGACCGAGGTCTCGCTCAGGGTTGCCAGCATGGTGATATCGCCTGTCATTCCGGACTTCCTGTCGACCCTCGGCCTGGAAGCCTTTTGCCGTCAGGTGATGGATTCGGTTCACCGCGGAGACCCGTCGAAGCGCCGCCGGCCCTATGTGCTGGCCTCCCGGGTCAAGTCGACCCGCGGCCATTCCGGCGTGATGGAAGGCATGAGGGGCATCTCCTCCATGCCCACGGCGGAGTTTCACATGTTCAACACCCATCTGCCGGAGCGCAACTGGTTCGCCGACGGCATCGGCAAGACCGGCTCCAGCCCGACCTTCACCGAGAAATGGACCGAGGACGGCTTCGAGATCCTCTCCGGCCTGGTCACCGACATCGAGGACGCCCTGAAATGACAGATCCCCACCCCGCCGACGCGCTCCAGGTGATACTCGACAATCCCGACCTGTTCCGGGCCGTGCGCAGGGATCTCGACCGTCACGGCCGGGCCATGATGAAAAAGCAGGCCGTGAGTCTGCGCAGTGCGAAGTCGGCCCGCGCGCTGTGCGCCGCGCTGGGCGAGGAACTGACGGCTATCGCGCTGGAAAGCCTCACCGCCAACCAGGTGCGCACGCTGGCCCGGCGCATGGACAAGCACAATCCTCATTTGCCGGAGATGCCACCGCTGGACCAGCGCAACCACCTGATGGGCCTGTTCATGGGAGACGTCATGCCCGAAGCGGCGCCGAAACGGGCCACGAAAACCGCCCCCGACCCGCCCATGCGCAAGACCGACGACCCGCCCAAACCGCCCCTCACCGAAGCCCAGAAAATCTTTGGCCACAAATCCATGGGCGCCAGGGGCAAGTCAAAACGACGGGCGGGATAGACGCCCCGCAGAGGCCGCAGGTATTGCCGGCGTCACGCGACCCTGGCCGGGACGAGACATAAGCTGCATAGAGGCCGTCGTGCCGTGCATTCTCTTCCGAGAGATCGATGGGTGCGCGTGAGAGGGAGGATCTCGAATCGCGCCTCAGCGACCGACCGGTCGCCGGGCGGCGAGCCCACTGCCGCGGAGACGCTGCGCGCCGTGAGCTAA
>CAZXWB010000088.1:0-7238 GCA_964644395.1 uncultured Hyphomonadaceae bacterium
ATACTCGATGCGGCCACCATAGCCGGTGTCCTCACGCTCAACGAGGTAGCTGCGATAGTCGAGTTCATTGACCTGAAGCGCTTGCGACGCGTCTTCTTCGAGATCGTATTCGCGCGTGTCGGTCACCTGCTGGCGCAGATTGTTGGAGTAGAAGCCGACAATCCCGAATTGATCGCCGGAATAGGACGCGCGCAGGCTGGTTCGCGTAACGTCGCCACCGCCGAGCTCCTGTTCGCCGAACCCCACATCGACGGCTGCTGTAAAACCCTCAATGTCGAAGGGCTTGAACGTCTGGATGTCGATATACCCTGCCACCGATTCGCCGGGCATGCTGGGCAGGATGGCCTTGTTGGCCACAACGCTGCTCGTGATCGTCGCCGGCAGGCTGTCGAAGCGCGGGATACGACCGTTTTCCGCGCCCGGCACGTTGATGCCGTCGAAAGCGATGCCGGTGTAGCGGAAAGGCGCGCCGCGCAAATTCAGGTAACGCGCCTGTCCCTGGTCACGTTCAACCGCAATGCCAGGTACGCGCGAAAGGGAGTCAGCAAGGTTCTGGTCCGGAAACCGTCCAATCGTGTCTGACGAGATCACGTCAACGACATTGTCGGACACACGCTTGGTGTTCAGCGCCGCTTCCTGCGCGTCGCGGATCGGTGTGGCCGTCACGACAACCGTCTGCTGGCGGGCTTCGGCCTCGTCAGCGGCCTGCGCAAGCGCAGCAGGCGCAGCGAGCATTGTGCCCGCCATCAGAATGTTCAGAGCACGGATCTTTGCAGACATGTTTTCCCCTCCTTTACAGGACTAACACTTTTCCACTAGGCTATTTCGAACATTCGTACCAAGTGAAGAATTTATGACATTTTGGCTTTCATAGAGGGCTTACAGCCCTGTTTTTCAAATCACTGCAGTCATAAAAATGTCACAAGTTCGAACATATGTATTAAAGCGCCCGCTTATCTTGCCTTTCCCCTCGATGCCGTTACCCAGTCGCCATGCTCCAGACAGAAGCTCCGACATCCGACAATGACCCGCTGGTCCACGCGGTGATCGCGTCCGCCGCCCGTCAGCACCTCGCAGCGCTGACGTCACGGGGCCTGGCAGAGCAGGCCGGCGTCTCGCCCTCGGTGATCAATTATCGCCATGGATCGCTGGGCGGACTGATGGAAACCGCCGGCAGCCTGGCACAGGCCCGGTGCGCCCGTTACTGGACCGCGCAGACCGACAGGCTGGCCCGTCTGTCGCCATCGGCAACGGATTTCGCCCCACTGGCCTTCACCGCCATTCAGGGGCTGATGGACCGCTATCGC
The DNA here is from genome assembly GCA_964644395.1 of uncultured Hyphomonadaceae bacterium. GTDB lineage: Bacteria > Pseudomonadota > Alphaproteobacteria > Caulobacterales > Hyphomonadaceae > JBGSUF01. The sequence goes on from CAZXWB010000088.1 coordinate 1,308, forward strand.
GGCGAGGAACGCCTGCTTTGGCAGCACAGGATCGCCTCGGCGCGGTGCGGCGGGGCGTTCGGGGATGTCCATGCCTTTGAGGCTGAATACACCCACTGGGCGCTACTGCTGGAGCGGTGCGGCCTTGGCCGGTTGCTGCCGGAGACCGTTCTGGCGCTCTCATCGGCGCTGAAATTCGGATACCTGACGTTCCCCGACACGCAGGGGTTTTCCCCCTGGGCCCTGTCGCTCATCCTGCGGTTCGCCGACCGGGCACTGCGTCGCGATGTCGGCGATGGCGACTGCGCCCTGCGCCTGGCAGCCGAGGCTGGCGCGAGACCGGCTGGACCGCTGCCCGCGCCGGCGCACGAAACCGCCGGCCAAGCACTCGACGCCGCGATCGCACTGATTCTGGAACAGGGAGTTGAAGCGGCGACCCACCGGGCCATCGCGGCCCGGGCGTCACTCTCGGTCTCCTCGGTCCAGCACTTCTTCGGCACGCGGCGGTCGATCCTGCTGGCGGCCTACCAGGCGATCTTCGCGCGCACCCGCACGCGCGCCCTGCCGCAACTGCCGGGCCGCGCTTCGCTCTCGCCGCGGGGATTGCTCGACATGCTGGGGTCCCGCATGGAATTGACGGTCGAGGAGAACCGCCAGGACTTCGCGGCCCTGAACGGACTGATCCTGACCGCGAGCGAGGATGCCGACAGCCAGGCGATCTCCCATGGCCTGCTCGCCCGCCAGGGGGCGACGTCCATGCACCTGCTCTCGGCGCTGAAGGATTTTCGCTCTGCCCCAAGCCGCCTCGACGGGCAGTTGCTCAGCATGGTGATGTCCCATGCCCAACTACAGCCCAAGATCGACGGGCTCCGGGACAGCAGCCCGAACGCTGGCAATCTGACTCTCAACCTGATCGAGACGCTGTTCGTCTGAACCCGCGCTGCGGGGCCCGGTCGCGCCCTATCGCCCGGCGGCGGCGACCGCGGCGCGCACCTGCTCGATCCGTGCGATGGTCACCGGATCGGCCAGGCCGCTGACACCCCCCGGCCGCCAGCGGCGCTGGAAGGCGGTGATCACGGCGCCGAGGTCGGCGTCGAAATCAGCGCGTTCAGACACATCGTAGCCGATGGCGCGCAGGCTCTCCTTCAGGCGCAGGACCGGCAGGCCGGAATCGCGCGGGCCCAGACCGGTGCCCCAGACATGGGCGCGAACCGAATCGTCTTCGGCGGGCCAGAGGCCGATGCCGGCACGCGCGAGCCGCGCCCAGGGAAAATGCTCACCCGGATCGGCCTTGCGCGACGGGGCGATGTCGGAATGGCCGACGATGCGTGTCGGCGGGATGTCGTGGCGCGCACGCACCGCCCGGCAAAGCGAAATCACTGCGGCGACCTGCGCTTCGGGATAGGGCGGCAGGCTGCCGTCAGGGCATGGCCAATCATGGCCGCCATTGACGATCTCGATACCGATGGAGCGGGAGTTCAGGTCATCCTCGCCCTGCCAACCCGCCACGCCGGCATGCCAGGCACGCATCGCCTCGGCCACCAGCCGGACCAGGGTGCCGTCCTCACGCACCATGTAGTGCGCCGAGACTTCGGCCTGCGGATCGCGCAGGCGCTCCAGCGCCGCCTCGCCCGTCTCCATACCGGTATAATGCAGGACCAGCATGTCGACCGTGTGCCGACGCGCGTTGAAATTCGGTGACGGAGCCTCGGTGATCCTCATACGGCAAGCTCCGTGTCGGGTTTGACCTTCGCCCTTCCGCTCCGCAGGGCAATGATCAGCACGCCGGTGAGCGAGACGAGTGCACCGATGATCAGCTGCGGGGTCAGGGGTTCGCGCAGGACCGTGACGCCGATCAGGATCGCCCAGAGCGGCGCCATCAGAAGCAGCGGTGAAATCAGGCTGAGTTCATGGCGCTTCAGCAGCACGTAATAGGCAGAATGCCCGAAGATGCTGACCGCAAGCACCGCAAAGGCCGTGGCGATCCAGACCCCTGCACCACCGCCGAGGAACGCCGCCCAGGCACCGGTTTCCACAAGGCCCGACAGCACCGCCAGGGGTGGCGCCGACAGGAGCCCGACCCAGGCCTGCAGCCTGAGCGGTGGCATGGGGTCGATCTGCTTCATGAAGATCGAGGCAATCGCGCCGGTGAGCGCCGACCCGGCCACAAGCATCACGCCGAGGCTGAGGTCGAATTCCTGCGGATCGACGGAAATCACCATGACGCCGGCAAAGGCCATGATGATGCCAAGCGTCCGCCGCCAGGCAATCCGCTCGCCAAGGAAGACCACGGCGAGGATCGTGCTGAAGGGCACGGCGAGCTGGACGGCGACGGCCGCGCTGGAGGCGTCCGCCAGGGTGAGGCCGAGGAAGAGCAGCGCGAAATGCGCCGCGCCCACGCCCATGCTGATCAGGAACAGCCGGCCCATCTGACGCGGCACCGGACGCAGGGCCCAGCCGAGCAGGAGCGCGATCAGCCCGAAGCGAAGCGCGGCGAAGAAGACCGGCGGCACGCCCATGTCCTGGACCACCCATTTCGAGACGGGGATATTGGTGCCCCAGACAAGGCAGATACCGATGAGGAGAAGCAGGTCGCGGGCGGGCATGGCCGGGCCATAACAGGTGTTGCGGCCTGGCGATACGGTCCGGGCGGGCGGTCATCGCCTGATGGCCATATTCCCCACCTTGTCACCCCGGCTTTCATGTCCGATATGTGAGCTCAGGAGGCTGGCAGTGGACGGGCCGCTCGCCAACCGGGTCAGGTCCGGAAGGAAGCAGCCCTAACGAGTCCCGCCCGGGTCGCTGTCCAGTCTCCGCCCGTCGCCCGCGCCCCGGCGCATCCCCTGACCACGAGACCGCCAAGCCCCTTGAGTCAGACCCCTGCCCTTTCCACAGACGACATGTCACTGGCCGAGCGCAAGCAGGCGGAGAAACGCCGCGCGATTGCCGAGGCGGCACTGAAAGTGTTCTCCCGCGACGGCTTTTCGGCCGCCAAGATGGACGATGTGGCGCTCGAGGCGGGCGTGGCGAAGGGCACGCTCTATCTCTACCATGCCAGCAAGGAAGAGCTTTTCGAGGCAACGGTGCGGGAAAAACTCCTGCCCCTGCTCGATGCCGTGGGCGAGATCAGCCTGGCCCATGAGGGCCCGGCCGAAGACCTGCTGCGCGCGCAGGTGAATTTCTTCTACACCCATATTGTCGGCACAGACGTGGCCCAGATCATGCGCATGATCATTGCCGAAGGGCCACGCTTTCCGCGGCTTGCCGAGTTCTACCACCGCGAGGTGATTTCCCGCGGCGAACAGATCGTGATGAAAACCATCGATTACGGGGTTTCGCGCGGCGAATTCGTCCCCCTGGAGGGCGAGCAGATCGGCAAGGTGCTGATGGGGCCGGCGATCATGATCGCCATCTGGCGCATGGTGTTCGACCGGCTGAAGCCCGTCGACCTCGATGCCTTCTTCGACACGCACATGGCCTTCCTGCTGCGGGCGATTCGCGCCTGACACAGGAAGGGCCGCACCCCTTGCGGGATGCGGCGCATCATCCAGGTTGCGTGTTCTCAGTCAGCCGTTTCGGGGGGCAGTGCCGCGCGCGGCCCGCTTTTCGGCCTCGAGCTTCTCGGTCATCTGGTTCAGCTTCTCGACGACGGCCTCGGCACGGGCATTGTTGCGGTCGAGAACGGCGAGCAGCTGGGCACGTTGTTCGATGGCCAGCCAGATCAGATTGCCCTCGATGTTCAGCGCCACGTCCATGACCTGCAGTTCGCCGTCCCGGTCCATCACCCGCCAGAGCACTTCAAGCTCCTGGCCATCGGACCGGCGGATCACGGTTTCCACAATCGCGTCTCGCTCATTGCGCTCGGTGGAGCCGGTGACATTGATTTCCTCGCCGCGGTAACGGTCGAGCTCGACCTCGTAAACGGCAAGGGCGTAGCGCTTGAACGCTTCGCGATAGTTGGCGAGCTCACTGTCGGAAAAGCGCCGGGCATACTTGCCGATCACGAAGTTCGAGACCGCATCAATGTCGGTGAACTCTTCCATGTAACTGCCGAACTGGTCGGTGCGGGCCTCGGCATCGAGGCTCTCATCGTTCAGCGCTTCGAGCACCTGTTGTCCGTTTTCACGGACGAAGGCTTCCTTGTCCGTGGTCGCAAGGGCCGGCAGCGCGACCAGAGCCGCCACCACCAGACCGATCAGTCCCTGAGCAATCTTCATGGGATCTCCCCTTCCATTCACGAGGCCGTTCCTACCCGAAAGAGCCTGAACGGCACCTGAGCAATATATCGATTATGAATATGGCGATTGAAGGGAGCATCCCTTCACAAAGACGTGTCGCGGCCTATTCGAAGTCCTCGAAATCGTCAAAATCCGGCAGGTCGGCAAAAGGGTCTTCTTCCTCGGCACCATCGCGAATGGCGGAATTGCGCTGGCCGATATAGGCGCGGCGCAGGGCGATATAGGGCTCGGGTTGGGAGAACAGCTGCTCGAACTGCTCCTCCAGCGACACCCTGGCATTGAGCGCGCCGAGGACCGTCGTGGTGATGCGGAAGGCAGTGTCAAAATCCTCGTCATTGCCAAGATAGTCGGCCTGCCAGCGAACATGGTTGAGCGGATCCAAACCGCCGTCGATGCCCGTTCCGAACAGGTCGCGCGGTGTGGTTGGCCCAAGGATCGGCAACACGAGGTAAGGCCCGGAATCTGCGCCCCACACCGCGAGCGTCTGGCCAAAATCCTCCTTCTGCTCGGCAAGCCCAAAGGCGCTGGCCACATCGAAAACGCCGAGCACCCCGATCGTGGAGTTGATGGCGAAACGATAGACATTGTCGATCGCGCCGCCGCCATCGCCCTGCAGGACGTTGTTCACGAAGTTCACGGGCTCGCCGAGATTGCCAGTGAAATTGCCGACACCGTCGCGGAAGAATCCCGGCGTCACGGTCTTGTACGCCGTTGCCGCCGGTCCGATCACATAGCGGTCGGCCTCCCGGTTGAAGGCAAACATGCTGCGATTGAAGCCCTCATAGGGATCGGCAACGAGTTGGCCCTCTTCCAGGGGGGCGGTCGCACAGCCCGACAGGACCACAGCGCCGACCATGAATCCGGCAAAAACACGAGCTTTCATGACACTCCCCTTCAGGCGGCCCCAGCGATACCGTCAGCCCTTTTCGTGACGGGTCTGCACCGCCGGTCGCGCAGGACATGCGGACCAACAGGCAAAATATCAAGCGCGCCGGCGTCAAGGATACGTGAACAGCCGCGCGCAAGCCCGACAGGCGCGCGGTTTCGGCCGGTCTGTGGCGAGCGGGCCACATTTACGCTTGCATGTACATATAAACATGTGTTTATGTTCGCATATGATGGTCATGGACGACATGCTGAAAGCCCTGCGCGCCGCCGGCGAGCCGACGCGGCTGCGGGCACTGGCGCTCTTGCAGCGCGCCGACCTTTCCGTCGGCGAACTCGCCCAGCTTGTCGGCCAGAGCCAGCCGGGGCTGTCGCGCCATATGAAATTGCTCACCGATTCCGGCCTGGTGGAGCGCATGCCCGAAGGCGCCTTTGTCTATTACCGGCTCGCCAGGTCCGGTGACGGCCGGAGCCTTGCCGAAGGCCTGCTGTCATTGCTTGATGCCGGTGGCGCAGACATTGCCCGCGACCGCGACCGGCTCGAGGCGGTGCTGGCTGCGCGCACCGAAGCCGCGCGGGCCTATTTCGACTCCGTGGCGCCGCAATGGGACGCCCTGCGCTCGCTGCACTACCCGAACGAGAAGATTGAACAGGTCATTCTGGACATGGCCGGCCCCGGCCCCTTCGAACGCGTGGTGGATGTCGGCACGGGCACGGGACGCATGCTCGCCCTCCTGGCCGGCAAGGCGCGTTCCGCCGAGGGCATCGACATTTCCCATGGCATGCTCACCGTGGCCCGGGCACAATTGGAGCGCGACGGCCTGCGCCA
>CAZXWB010000089.1:0-7201 GCA_964644395.1 uncultured Hyphomonadaceae bacterium
GGCGCGAGATGTGGATGGAGCGGCTGGAGAACATGACGCCCTGGCTGGAGACCTGGCTCACACACCAGCGCCGGGATGACTATTGGCGCCATGGCTCGGTCTGCGAGGACTATTCCGCCATCACCTGTCCGGTCTTCGCCGTGGGCGGCTGGGCCGACGGCTATTCGAATGCGGTCTTCAGACTGCTCACCCACCTCAAGGCGCCTTGTCTGGGCCTGATCGGTCCGTGGGGGCACCGATACCCCCATTTTGGCGCCCCGGGCCCAGCCATCGGCTTTCTCCAGGAAGTGCTTCGCTGGCTCGACCATTGGATGAAAGCGGTGGATACAGGTGTCATGGACGAGCCGATGCTGCGCGCGTGGATGCAGGACAGTGTTGTGCCGACGAGCCAGTATGACCACCGGCCAGGACGCTGGGTCGGTGAAGACATCTGGCCCCCCAGGACAACTGACATGCGCGTATTCGGACTTGATGACTGTCGGCTCAGCGACGGTTCGCCGTCTTCCCGGGTGACTGAAGAAATCGTCTCCGTCCTCTCACCACTGAACCTTGGCCTCTTCGCAGGCAAATGGTGTTCCTACGCGTCGGGGCCAGATCTCGCCCATGACCAGCGCCAGGAAGACGGAGGCGCAATCGTCTTCGATAGCGCGCCACTGACCGAGACGCTCGAAATCCTCGGCGCCCCTGTGCTGGAGATCGATGTGTCATCCGATCGGCCGGTTGCGTTGCTGGCGGCGAGACTGTCCGATGTGCGACCGAATGACGAGGTGACGCGCGTAACCTACGGCCTCCTGAACCTCGCCCATCGCGATGGGAGTGACTCGCCCTCGCCGCTTGAGCCCGGTCGCAGCTATCGCATAAGGCTCCAGCTGAACGAGATTGCCCAGGCCTTTCCTGCCGGGCACAGGATTCGCTTGTCGCTATCGAGTTCCTACTGGCCGCTCGCCTGGCCGCCGCCTGAGCCGGCACGCCTGACCTTCAATCTTCGCAATGCACGCTTTTCATTGCCGGTGCACCATCCGTCGGGCGGGGCCGAGGACCGTCTGATTTCCTTTCCGGAACCGGAAGGTGCGCCTCCCCCGTCGCGAACACTGCTGCGGCCGGAAGAGCACGCCTGGACGGTGCAACGCGACCTGGCGAGCGATGCCTCCGTACTCGAAGTGACGAATGACCGTGGCCGCTGGCGTCTCGACGAGATCGGCCTCGAAGTCGACACGGCCGGTTGGGAGTGGTACCACTCGCGTGGCAACGACTTCGCTTCGGTATTTGGGGAGACACTCTGGCGGAGGGCGCTTGCCCGCGATGACTGGCAGATCCGGACCGAAACCCGTACCACTTTGTCGTCCTCTTCGCGTTCCTTCCGGATCGACGCCCAGGTCGATGCCTATGAGCTGGCCGGGGACCATGAGCGCCGGGTCTTCTGCCGGAGCTGGTCACGGCGCATCCCGCGCGATCTTGTTTGAGCCGGTTGCCTGCGGGCACAGGAGCGATGCACATGAAAGCACAATCCACTGACCGCCCGCAGACCGCTTCGCCCCTTCGCGCGACACATATTCTGGTCCCGGTCGACATGCGCGACCCCGCGGCCTCAGAGCGGGCCGTCGCTACGGCGGCCTGGTTTGCCCTGCAATCACAGGCCAGGCTTTCGGTGCTGACCGTGGCCAATCCCCTCGGTGACACCATCACGGAAATGCCGGAAGTCCAAAAGCCAAGTTTCGTGACCTTCGTCGCTGACATGTCCGCCAGGCATGGCATCGACATGGAAGCGGTTTTTCGCAGTCACGAGTCCGTCGATCATGTCATCCATCAGGTGATTGAAGAGCGTGTCATCGACCTTGTTGTCATGGCCACACACCACCCACGACTTGCAGACCACCTGTTCGGCTCTCATGCGGCCCAGACCGCGCTTCACAATGACTGTTCTGTGCTGGTCCTGCGCGGGGCGTGAACCTCCGGCGCGGTGTCCGCGTCAGCGTCCGAGCCTTCGCTCGTGACGGGAGCTGGCACGCAACGGCAGTAGAGCCAGTATGTCGAGAAGGCGGCGACTATGGCGGGCATGACTTTGAAAACATCATCATCAAGACCGGACACCTGCCAGGCAATGACCGTCGCCAGGCCCGCCGCCATCGTGGCCAGTCCGGCCCCGCTCGGCAGCCGCCAGCGAAACAGTCGGATAACGAGCACCGGCCCCAGGGTCGCGCCCAGCGCCGACCATGCAATCAATACAAGATCGAACACGCTCTCCGGTGCGGCGACAGCCACGATAATGGCGAGGAGCAAGACGGCCAGTGTGGCGAGTTTTGACGCCAGATAGGAGTTCCGGAACGCGGGCAACATGTCCTGGGTCACGACGCCGGAACAGAGAATGATCTGACTGTCGGCCGTAGACACCGTTGCTGCAAACAACCCGGCCAGCGCCAGGCCGACAAACACTTCCGGGAGCAACGCCATAGTGACGAGCGGCAGCGCCAGCTCCGTCGGCTCGTTCAGTCCCACGGTTGCGTCAAAACCGGCAAGATCAGGCAGGACGGCGCGTGTGTAGAGACCCACGAGGATGCATGCGGCCCAGAACGGTACGAACCAACCGAAATAGTACCAGCGAGCCTGCTTGATGCCCTTCAGCGTATTGATCGCCATGATCCTGGTCATCAGGTGCGGCTGCCCGATCGACGCTATCCCCGCAAACAGGAACCCGGCCACGAACAGCAAGGGTCCAAAGGTCAGATCCGCCGGAAAAAGGCTCAGAAGCGCCGGGTCCTGGGCTCGCAGATTGACGACAAGTGCGTCCGGTCCGCCGACTTCGAGGAATCCGGCCACCAGAATCAGGAGGATCGAGACCAGCATGACCGCCGACTGCGCGGCATCGGTCCAGATGTCGGCGCGGATGCCGCCGGCAAAGGAATAGAGGATCACGATCACCGCGCCGATGATCACGCCGACGCTCGCATGCCAGCCGAACAGCGCGTGCAGCGCCATACTGCCGGCTTGGAGCTGGGCCGCCGCATACACGCCGAGGAAGACGAAGGTCAAAAGACTCGCGGCTATGACGAGTGAGCGCCTCGGCCCTTCGGGACCCGTCGCCAGGATCGCTGTTACCGTCGTTGCGCCTGTGGCACCCGACTTGGCCCTCAGGAGGGGGTAAAGCCGATTCCAGGCGATCAGGTCGCCCAGGATCCAGCCCACCATCATCCAGACCGTCTCGATACCGAGACGGTAGGTTGCGGCAATCATTCCGACGAACATGAAGCCGCTGTTGTTCGTGGCCACCGTGGAGAGCGCCGAAAGCCAGGGTGCGATATTCCGGCTGGCCAGCAGATAATCTTCCGTGGTGGAGCGCTTTGCAACCACGGCGGCCGCGCCGGAGATGGTCACAAGGAGGGTCGCCACCACGAAGGCCCAGATCGCGATCTGCATGGGGTCTTTCCACTCGGAACGCGTTGATGACAGTAACGGAGCTCAGGACCGATGGTCTACCGGCACACAATGCCGGGCTCAGACCCGCCTGTTACGAAGTCTCGCCGTAACTGCCAGTTGCATCGATGATCCCAAAAGCCTGACACGTTTTTGACCCTGCGCAAAGCTTTGGTCCGGCGCCGTGACTAGGGTCCAGACACAATTCTTTTGTTGGAGTGAGCGGCGGTGGATCGGAAAATGGTTTCACTTTGCCAGCCGGAGACGTCAGCGCTGGCAAGACGGCATTTGTCTGCTTGGGATGCCAGTCCTGGCATACGGTCAAGGGCGTCGACGATCTCGCTGAAACCACATCCGAAACGGAGATGGCGCTGGAGCTCGGCGACGTTCCCGTTGGCGACAGGGACGGGCGGTCGAACATGCGCAGCTTCAATGATGTCATGACCGTGACCCAGCTCGTCGACATTGTGACCTTCCTTGAAGCGCACTACGAAATCGAATTCTACGACCGGACGGAATATCCACCATACGGTCCATAGTCATCCCGGATGACAGCCACCATTCGTGGTGGCAGCGAGCCTTGCCCTTCCGGTTGCAAGTCGGCATGGGGCGTGACGCCCTTTCGAAACCGCGCGTCACTGCGGCGGTCGCTCTGCGTTGGTTGAGCCAACGGAAATTGAGCGCCCCAATCTTGACTATCGCTTGTCCCAATTGACCGACTTCATCGGGCCAAACCCGGTACTCCAGCTGCCGCACAGCCCCTCGCGTTGGGCCGGGTCAGCGGACCGTGATGGCGGGACCGGAGAAGTTGAGGAACCAGCGCTGGCCCGGCTCTTCGCCCGGTCGCATGGCGCGCACCATGAGCCGCTTCTCGCCCCGCTCACCGTCGGGAGCCGAGGTGCCACCGCGGCCAAGCCGGGTCAGTGTGTCGGCGCCCTCGCCGCTGCGCCAAAGCGCCTCCTCCGGCGTCCACGCCTCCAGCGCCAGGTTGAAGCTCACCCGCTCCCCCGCGCCGACTTCCGCCGGCGGGGGCGGGAAGATCTCCCCGCCGCGGGTGACGAACAGCTGCGTCACCGCCACGCGATCGCCGACCCGCACAATGCCGATCGCCATATCGGTCCAGCGCGGATCAAGGATGTTGCGACGGTGGCCAGGACTGTCCATCAGGCCCTGGTGCAGGCGCTCGGCGATCTCTCCGGCCTCCCAGGCGCCCGCCGCAAGCGCGATGTTCTCCCCCTGCGACCGGCTGAGCAGTCCGCGGTCAAGCAGGGCGATCCGGTCGCTGACCGAACGCGCGTCCGGGCCGATATGGTCGAAGAAACCATTGGCCGCCATGTCGAGGCTGTGGAACCGCGCCGGTGCCAGCAATTGCCGGCGCAGCGCCAGCTCCGGCAGGCCCTGCGCCGCCCGCGCCGCGTTCACGCGCGCAAGCAATTCCGCCTCCATGGCCGCCTCGATTCGGGCCTCACCCGGAAGTTCGGACAGGCAGGCCGTCGCGAGCGGCACGTATCGGGCCGCATCCGCGGGCCTTGTGTCTGGCGACAGGTCGCACGCCGCGGCGGCCGGCCAGGCGAGGACCGCCAACAGGCACGTCAGGAACAGGGATCTCAGCATGGACCGGAGATTGCCACGCTGGCGCGCCGTGTCCAGTCGGGGCATCGGTTTCAGGGCAGGCGCCCTGCCGCACGCAGCCGCTCCAGCACCGGCGCCATCATACGCGCAATGGCGTCCGGCGACGGCCTGACCCGGCCATAGGCTGGCAGCCCCTCATCGGCGATCACCAGGTCGGCGGAGAACTTGGCGGGAAAGGTGTGGCGATAATGGGCGGGGCGGACCGTGGCGAGATATTGCTGCAGCACGCTTTCCACGTCACGCCCGCGCTCCACCACATCCCGTCGGATACGCCGGGCGAGGCGCAGATCGTCCTGGGTCTCGACATAGACCGACAGGTCGACGAGCGGTGCTAACGCGGGAATGGAAAGCACATGTATGCCCTCCAGGATCAGCACCTCGCGGGGCTCCACCCGGTGGACCGCGCCGGGCACACGGTCGTGGCGGTCATAGTCATAGACCGGTTGTGCAATCGCCTCGCCCGCCTTGAGCCGCGCAATGTCGGCCGCCATGGCGCCCGTATCCTTCGAGCCGGGGGCGTCGAAATTGATCTGCCGGGTGAGGGCGCGCCATTCGTCATCGCTCTTCGGGTCGCCATAGTGTGACAGCGGCCAGTAGTAATTGTCCTCGCCCAGTTTCACGGCGCGGTCGGTCCCGAGGGTCGAGACCAGCGCATCGGCCAGCGTCGACTTTCCGGAGCCAGAGCCACCGGCAATCGCGATGAAGAAGGAAGGAGCCGACATGGGGCCCGGATAGCGGGGCGCGGGGCGAAAGGAAAGGGCGCCCGGTCCCATGAACAAGGTTGGACCGGACGCCCGTTGCCCGCCGGGGCCGAAACCCCGCCGCGCAATCCGTTATGGCCGCTCAGCGGTCAATCAGGGGCCCCTTGAGAACGAAAACGTACCGCCCATCGGTGACGTGGAGGTCGAGATAGGCCGCCACGGCGCCATCCTGCGTGCCGCCAAGCCGGGGGTTCAGGCCGATATCCATGCGCTGTCCGCCCGCGTTTTCCAGCTGCCAGCGGTCGAAACGCAGCCGACTGTCAACAAGGGACATGCCAAGATCGACCGGCGCAGCAACCCTTGCCGGCATCGGCGCATCGAGCTCGCCCTCCAGCCGGGCCAGGAGGATGACCGTGTAGAGCCGGCCGTCCTTCTCGATCGTGGACAGGCCCAGATGGCTGAATTCCTCACGCACCAGGTTCTGCGCGTTCACCGGGTCGGTCAGGATCGCATTGTAGGCGCCGACGGCATCCATCGTGCCCGGCAGGACCGCGACCACCGCACCGGAGGCGGAGATCAGCGCACGCCGGTCGAGCAGGCGCAGGCGATACTCATGGCCGCGTCCCTCAAGGTCGGTCTGAGCGGCATAGCCGCGCACGGCCTGGTCCATGGCGTGGATGCCGGCAGCCGACGAGAAGGCCGGCCGGAGTTCAAGCGGCTCAAGACCCAGCTTTTCGCGGCGGCGATTGACCAGCGTGGCGAGGTCGCGGGCCACGTCTTCGCGCACACGCACGCCTTCGGGCGGCGCCTTGAGGCAGTTGCCGGCGCTCTGCAGGGCGCCCGCGGCGGTGCCAGGCAGGCCGGTGGCAAGCTGGCAGGCGCCAGAGGGGGCGCCTCCTGTGACGCCGGCGCTGGCGGCGGGGGTGAAGGCGAGCAGGGCGCTGACCGTGCCCGCCAAGGCGGTTCCAAATCGTTTCATCATTCTGCCAGTTTCGTTTTATGACAGTTTTGTGTCAATGCATGACGGCACATTTTTACTCCGTACAGGGAGCAGTTGCCCGCCCAAAACGGCGCTTGTAGTCTGAAAAGAAAAGAAAAAGTCGGGAGCCGGAAATCAGAAAAGGCCACCCCGATGGGGCGGCCTTTTCATCATGAAACGGATTATCCGTATACGGATGTTAGGCGTCTTCGGCCTCGGCGGCCTCCTCGCCGGTCTCCTGATCGACATTCTTCATCGTCAGGCGGACCTTGCCGCGTTCGTCAAAGCCCATGAGCTTCACGAACACCTCCTGGCCTTCCTTGACCACGTCCTTCGGATGGCCGACCCGCTCGCTGGCCATCTGAGAGACGTGGACCAGCCCGTCCTTCGAACCGAAGAAGTTCACGAAGGCGCCGAAATCCTTCACCGAGACGACCTTGCCCTTGTAGATTTCGCCCACTTCCGGCTCGGCGGTGAG
>CAZXWB010000090.1:0-4978 GCA_964644395.1 uncultured Hyphomonadaceae bacterium
CGCACCCTTGGTAAGGGTGAGGTCGAGAGTTCAATTCTCTCTCACGGCACCATTTTTGTTGGATCCCGTATCGGCCTGTCGGCCTCACATGGATCGCGCTCAGGGCTGTATTTGACTGATCCCGTATCGGCCTGTCGGCCTCACATGGATCGCGCTCAGGGCTGTATTTGACTGATCCCGTATCGGCCTGTCGGCCTCACATGGATCGCGCTCAGGGCTGCGGGGCTATTCGCGGCCTGTCTGCGCAAAAATTGCCTCGCACGCTTGCCTATCAGCCACTATATGAGGTATCGCACGCGGTCTCGGCGCGTTGCGCCTGCGGCCAGTGCCCGGGCGGGTATAGTTCAATGGTAGAACGGCAGCCTTCCAAGCTGCATATGTCGGTTCGATTCCGTCTACCCGCTCCAGCCTTTTCAGACCCTCGGAAAAGCTTCACGGCGACGGTGCACCCGGCGGCACGCAAACGCCCCGGCATGGATCACACACCAGGGCGTCGGTTCATTCAGCGGTGATGTCGGCGTCAGGCCGCCTGGCCCTTGCCGCCTTCGATCACCTTGGGCTGGCTGCCCTCGGCCTGGCCGATGGCGATCTTGCGCGGCTTCTTGGCCTCGGGCAACTCGCGGACGAGTTCGATGCGCAGGAGGCCATTCACGAGTTCCGCGCCGGTCACGATGACGTGATCGGCAAGCTGGAACCGGCGCAGGAAACCGCGCTCGGCGATGCCGCGATGGAGGAATTCACGCGCCTCGCCAGAATCCTCGTCTTCGACACCCGCCTTTCGGCCGGTGACCGTGAGCAGGCCTTCCTCGGTCTCGATCTCGAGGTCGTCCTCGCCGAAACCTGCCACGGCGAGCTCGATCCGGAAGGTATCTTCGCCAAGGCGTTCAATGTTGTAGGGCGGATAGCCCTGGCCGCCGTCAAGGCGCGTGGCACGGTCCATCATGCCAGCGAGGCGGTCGAATCCGACCATGGTGCGGTAAAGGGGGGTAAGGTCTACGGTCGACATGTGATCAGTCCTTTCTCAGCAACTGAAGCGGCGCACATCTCACGCCGCATGTTTGTCCTGGAACCTGCCCGGCCTGAATCGGCCCGGGCGATCCCGCCGACACCCGCATTGGCAGCGCGCCGGCACGTGTTATCTGGTATGTGGGACAACGGGTTCAAGAGGAGGCTTCCATGACCCATTACAAGCTTTTACTGGCCGGTGCGGCCCTCGGGCTCCTTGCCGCCTGCGGTGGCGCGGAGACCGGTGAGACGGGGACACAAGCGGCGCCGGAGGACGAGACGACGGCCGTTGACACCGCGCCGGAGGCCAGCCCGGCCGCCGCGTCCGAAGAGATGGACACCGCCGGGCCCATGTCGCTGGACGATGTCCTGGCCGGTGACTGGCGCAGTGACGAGGATCGCGCGCGCGACGCCTTCCGCAACCCCGTCGAGACGCTTGCCTTCTTCGGGGTCGAGGCCGACGACACCGTGGTCGAAATCTGGCCGGGCGGCGGCTGGTATACCCGTGTTCTTGCACCCTACCTGAATTCCGGCGGCGGCAAGCTGGTCGCGGCGGGCTTCGATCCGGAGATGAGCGACTATGCCGCCCGCGGCATGCAGCGCTTCCGGGAGACCTTCGTTGACAATCCGGACACCTTTGGCGACATCGAGGTGACGGTTCTGTCGAAGGACAGTGACGGCATTGCCGAGCCGGGCAGTGCCGATGTGGTCCTGACCTTCCGAAACGTGCATAACTGGATGTCGGGCGAGTATGCCGAGAAGGCCTTTGCCGACGCGTTTGCCGCGCTGAAGCCTGGCGGCGTTCTCGGCGTGGTTGAACACCGCCTGCCATCCTCGGAGGCCCAGGATCCGGCCGCGGCATCGGGCTATGTGCACGAGGATTATGTCATCGCGCTCGCCGAGGAGGCCGGCTTCGTGCTCGAGGAACGCTCCGAGATCAATGCCAATCCGAAGGACACCGCCGACCATCCCTTCGGCGTGTGGACCCTGCCGCCGGTCAGCCGTACCAGCGACCGCGACGGCAATACGCCCGACGGCTTCGATGCGGCGAAGTACGAAGCGATCGCGGAAAGCGACCGGATGACGCTGAAATTCCGCAAGCCGGAGTGATCACACCCCGGGGCTGGCGCCGGCCTGACCCGGCGTCAGTTCTCCGTGTGCCGAATTTGGCCTTGCCTGACGGCGCATTACACCGTCATATCCAACCACTCATTCTGGCGATGACAAAGGGAGTTTACGCCATGGACCTCTCCACTCTGACCGAACGCGCCAAAGGCGCAATGGCCGGCTCGGATTTCGACAAGAAGGTGAAATTCGACTTCGGCGATATCGGCAATCTGTTCCTGGACGGTGAGAACAATACGGCCTCTAACGAGGATGCCGAGGCCGATGCGACCGTGAAAGTCGATTTCGACGACTTCAAGAAGATGGCCTCCGGCGACATGGATCCGACCATGGCGTTCATGCAGGGCAAGCTGAAAGTGCTCGGCGACATGTCGGTTGCCATGAAACTCCAGTCGATTCTGAAGAACCTCGCCTGAGGCATTGATCTCCGAAGACACGCTCCCCCGTGCGGAACTGGTCGATGTGCCAGGCAATCCGCGACCGGACGGGGCGCGGGCCGTGTGGTTTCGCAGCGCCCTGGGCCGCCGGCTCAGGGCGTGCATCTGTCCGGCCCTGCCGAGACAGGCCGTACGCGGCACGACCATTGTCAGCCCCGGGCGCACGGAATTCATCGAGAAATATTTCGAGGTCGCCCGCGACCTCCAGGCACGCGGGTTTGCAGTGCTCATCCTCGACTGGCCGGGACAGGGCCTTTCGGAGCGCCTGCTGACGAATGCCCGCAAGGGCCATATCGACAATTTCGAGACCTTCATGAATGCGCTCGCCCGCGGGCTGGAAACCCTGGGCGACCAGCTGCCGCGCCCCTATGTGAGCCTGTCGCACTCCATGGGCGGGGCGATCTCGCTGGCGGCCATCCTGGAAAGCAAGGTCGAGGTGTCAGCGGCGGCCTTCTGCGCGCCCATGTGGGGCATTCGCACGCCCGTGCGCGGCATGCGTTATCTCGTCTGGGCCATGCGCGCCATGGGCCGCGGAAAGACCTTCGCCCGGAAGGACCGCAAGTTTGAAACCTTCGAGAAGAATGTTGTCACCCATGACCGGCGCCGCTGGGAAATCCACGACGCGCTGATCAAGGCCCAGCCGGATCTGGGCCTCGGGCCGGTGACCTGGGGCTGGCTCGGTGCGGCGATCAACATCATGGACGCCTTCGTACGCGACGAACGGCTGCGCACACTGGACATTCCCGTCTTCATCGCCAGCGCCGAGCGCGAACGCCTGGTGGAGAATGACCGCCACGGGCGCATCGCCGCGCTCCTGCCCGATGTGGAACACATCACCGTCGAGGGCGCCTATCACGAAATCCTGATGGAAACCGATGATCGCCGGGCCCCGTTCTGGGACGGCTTTGACCGAATGCTTGCCCGCGCCGGCATCTGAGAGGCCCGGCGCGCCTTTACCAAAAAAGAAAACCCGGACCAGAAGGCCCGGGTAAAAGGTAAGGGAGGAAACGCCAAAAGGCGTCAGCACCGAAGCGCTGAGAACATACTTACGCTGCAGCGCAACAAATGCAAGCCAAATCATATCGCAAGCGCGAAGAAGTGATATGCGTATTTGCATGGCTAACCGCAGAATGAACCTCATTCTGGTCACAATCGACCTAGCCGGGGCGCAAACTGCAATTGCCGGCAACTCATGTGCAGAAAAAGCGGCATGCCACTTGCGAGACACCCGCCGGACGACATCAAATGGCACACAGCGTTCCGGAAAGGCGAAGCGATGGCGAGCGACACCGATATTCACGTGGGAAAGCGGCTGCGCCGCCGCCGGCGGCTCCTTGGCCTCACGCAACAGGAGCTCGCCGTGCAGGTGGGAGTACGTTTCCAGCAGATCCAGAAATATGAGTGCGGCGCCAACCGCCTGACCGCATCCCGGCTCTATGACATCAGCCGCGCGCTGAGCGTGTCGGTGCAGTATTTCTTCGACGGGCTCGAGCACGAAGAACTGCCCGGCGCGGCCAACGATGCCGAAGGTCATCTGGAAGGCGACATTCTCTCCCAGCGCGAGACACTGGAACTCGTGCGCGCCTATTATCGCCTGAGCGAGCGGCCGCGGCGTCGCCTGCTGGAACTGGCCAAGGCGCTGGAAGCCGACGCCACCGACGTGGCATCCTGAACCTGAAATTCTTGCATGTGTGCACCGGGCGGGGCATGGGCTGATTCATGCACCCGCCCTTCCCCTGCCCTCAGGCCTACGCCGAAGACATCGCCCTGGCCGAGCGCCTGGCGGATGCGTCCTGGGCCGCGATTGCACCTCACTTTCGCACCGGCGGTACGGTGGAGAACAAGGCCGCTGCCGGCTTCGATCCCGTCACGGCGGCCGACCGTGGCGGCGAAACGGCCATCCGCGACGTGCTGAAATCGCAGCGCCCGGCGGACGCGATCTGGGGCGAGGAGTTCGGCATCGAGGGCGATCGCGAGGGCCGCTGCTGGGTGCTCGACCCCGTCGACGGCACGCGCGCCTTCGTGGCGGGACTGCCAAGCTGGACCACGCTGATCGCGCTGTGCGAGGACCTGAAGCCGGTGATCGGCCTGATCGACCAGCCCTATCTGGGCGAGCGTTATGTCGGCTGGCCGGGCGGTGCGGCGATGCGGGCGCGCGGCGGGACGATTGTGCCACTGGCGGTCAGCGGCTGCACCGATCTGAGAGAGGCAGTGCTGTCGACGACCGACGCCTTCTTCATGACCTCTGCCGAACAGGGCGCTTTCACACACCTCCGGGCGACCGCACCGATCACGCGCTACGGCCTCGACGCTTACGCTTACGCTCGCCTCGCCGCGGGCACCATCGACATGGTCACCGAAACGGGCCTCGCACCCTATGACATGGCCGCGCTGATACCGGTCGTGAACGG
>CAZXWB010000090.1:5078-7099 GCA_964644395.1 uncultured Hyphomonadaceae bacterium
AGGCCTCAGCTTCCGCCTTGGAAGCGTGCTCGGTGCCCTCTTCATGCTCCGGCGGGGCATAGAAGGTGTAGAGCTTGAGCGGGCTGTCGCCGGTGTTCTCGAAATTGTGGTAGGCGCCCGACGGCACGAAGGCCAGGTCACCGGCGCCGACCTCGCTCTCCAGTTCGCCAATCGTCGCCCTGGCCTTGCCTTCGACGAAGATCAGGACCTGGTCGTGTCCTTCATGGACCTCGCCGCCGATGGACTTGCCGGCGGGAATGGTCATCAGGACAAGCTGCATCCTCTCGCCTGTCCGCAGGACATGGCGGAAGGCGTCATTTGCCCTGGTCAGCTCATTGATGGGAAGAGTGTTCTGATTGATCTCCGACATGGCGGTCTCCTCTTTTGCCGAGGAGGAAACGCCATGCCCGCGCGCCGGTTCCCGCCCGGGGCTCTATTTACCTGCCAGGCGCAGGAAGCGGTCGCGAATGTCCTTGTCGGTCTTGAACACGCCCGTGAACTGGGTCGTGATCGTTGCGACATTGGGGTGGTGAACCCCGCGCGTCGTCATGCACTGGTGTTTGGCGTCGATCAGGACCGCGACGCCCATCGGCGCGAGGCCGTCATTCAGCGCATCGGTGATCTGCTGGGTCAGGGTTTCCTGGGTCTGCAGGCGCTTGCAGAAGATCTCGACCACGCGGGCGATCTTGGAGATGCCGACCACGGCCTTTGACGGCATGTAGGCCACATGCGCCTTGCCGAGGATCGGCACGACGTGGTGTTCACAATGGCTTTCGACATCGATGTCGGTGAGCATGACCATGTCATCATAGCCCTGCACGTCCTCGAATGTACGGCTGAGCTCTTCGACCGGATCCATTTCGTAGCCGGAGAAGAACTCCTCATAGGCTTTCACCACACGCTTCGGCGTGTCGAGCAGGCCCTCGCGCCAGGGATTGTCGCCCGTCCAGGCGAGCAGCGTGCGCACGGCCTCCTCGGCCTCCTCTCGCGATGGGCGTTTGATTTCTTCCGTGCCATTCAGTTGTTCCTTCGGCGTAATGGCGTCCATGGCCATGGGGGCAGTCCTTTCATCCGAGGGACGGGGGTTCGAGCCGGGGCAAAGGCCAGGAAATAGTCCTGATTTGCCCGGACTTAACGCCCGCCCGAGTTCATGACCCTCGGGGTCGAATGGTGATGTAGTCAGTCATCGCGTGCTGTCCAATGTTCTTAACGCCAAAGGCTCCCGGGTGGATTTGCAAAGCGTCGAGATTCCTTGAGCCGGCCAGCGAGGCGTGGCAAGGATGCGCGCCGCAGACTCCCGGCAGCGAAGGCCTCTTGAATGACCGACCAGAGCATCGAGCTTTACGACACCGCGAAGCGCGCGAAACGCGTCTTCGTGCCGGGCGATCCGGACCGCGTGACGCTCTATGTCTGTGGGCCGACGGTCTATAACTACGCTCATATCGGCAATGCGCGCCCGCCGGTCGTGTTCGACACGCTGTTTCGCCTGCTGCGTCAAACATATGGCGCGAAATCGGTCGTCTATGCCCGCAACATCACCGATATCGAGGACAAGATCATCGCCAGGAGCCTCGAGACCGGCGAGGCGATTTCCGACATCACGGCAAAATATGCCCGCATCTACAATGCCGATACCAGCGCGCTGAACGTCATGCCGCCGACCATCGAGCCCTGGGCGACGGGGCATGTGGGCGAGATGATCGACCTGATCGGTGCGCTCATCGACAAGGGCCATGCCTATGTCGGCGAGACCGGCGTCTGGTTCGAGGTGTCGACCATGCCGGACTATGGCAAGCTGTCGGGCCGGAAGCTCGAGGACAATGAAGCCGGTGCTCGCGTTGATGTGGACCCCGACAAGCGGCATCCGAGCGATTTCGCGCTCTGGAAGTTTGCCAAGCCGGGCGAGCCGGAGGATGCGATCTGGGACAGTCCCTGGGGCCGCGGGCGTCCGGGCTGGCACATTGAATGCTCGGCCATGGCGGCCAAGCATCTGGGCAAGACGATCGACATCCATGCCGGCG
>CAZXWB010000091.1:0-7043 GCA_964644395.1 uncultured Hyphomonadaceae bacterium
CTTCGGGGATCTTCACCGTCACACGGCCCGTGGGCGTGTCGACCTCGACCCTGTCGCCCTCCACCGCCTGTTTCAGCGAGATGGGCAGGGCCATGTGCAGGTCTGCGCCCCGGCGCTCGAAATGCGGGTGGGGTTTCACGCTCACTTCCAGCAGCGCATCGCCCGGCGGGCCGCCCGTGGGGCTCTGGCCGCCCTGGCTCTTCAGACGCAGGGTCTGGCCATCTTCGAGGCCTGCGGGGATCTTCACGTCGAGATTGCGCCCGTCGGCCATGGTGAAGCGGCGGCTCGCACCCGTCACGGCGTCGAGGAAATCGACCTCGGCACGGTAGCGCACATCCTGCCCGCGCACGGGGCCTGCGCGCCTGCGCCCGCCGCCACCGCGACCGAACAGGCCGCCCAGAATGTCCTCGAAGGGATCGCCCTGGAACCCGCCGGACCCGCCAAACGGGCTGCCCGTGCCGCTTCCATTGCCGAAACCGCCCATGATCTCGTTGCCATCGGCGTCGATCTCGCCGCGGTCATAGCGCTTGCGCTTCTCGGCATCGCCCAGAATGTCGAACGCCGCCGAGGCCCGCTTGAACTGGTCGGCCTTGGCCGTGTCGCCGGGATGCAGATCAGGGTGCAGGGCCTTCGCCTTCTTGCGATAGGCGGCCTTGATCTCGGCATCGGATGCGTCCCGGTTCACACCGAGCGCGGCATAGGGGTCCCAGCTCAAACGTCTCTCCGGCGATGATTCCTGTCGCCGCCGAAGGTAGGGGCCGCCGCGTGGGCTTGCAATCGCCTAGCCCGGATTGAGCTGCGCCGTGGCGGCGGGGCCCGTGCGTCCGTCAGTGCCGGTTTCGGCCACCGAGACCGAGGCCGGCACCAGCCCGGCAAGCTCGCCGGCATCGAGGGCGATCCGAGTCTCGGCGGTCATGAGGGACAGATCCCCGCCGGCCCCGTCCTGCACACGGACCTCGAACCGGACACCGTCGCGCGGGGGATCAGGGGCATCGAGGCCTGCGGGAATATCGGCGCCGCGCGGGATCCAGCTTGCATGGAGGCCTCCTGCGCTGTCGCGGTGCGCGCGCAGGTGCGCCGGTCGCCAGGGCAGGCTGCCATGCGCCTCGAACGTTGCGGCGACCTCAGCACTGCCTGCACGCCAGAGCCGTTCAAGCCCGATCTCGTCATCAGTGAAGGCCGCGGGCGCGATTTCGCTGCCGAGGGCAATGAGCGTCGCGCCGGCCGGGATCTCGCCGTCCATGCGCCCGTCGCTGCCGCCGAGACCGCGCAGGAGCCCGCTCAACCGGTAGCGGCGGGGGCCGAGCATCTCGGCCCGGGCGAAGGCAAGCACCTCCCAGCGACCGCTGCCAGGCTGCGTCTCGATCGCGACCTGGCCCGCCCCGTTCAGCACCGCCGCCTCGCCCGCGGCGACCGGCCAGTCGCTGCCGGTCTCGATCTCGATCAGTGAGGCCCGGTCCCAGCGTCCCACCGGCCCGGTGCCGAGCGGCGCCAGCAGGCGTCCCGTTTGGGCCGGACGGTCCAGTTCAGCGCGGATCGAGAGGCTCTCGGCGTCGCCCCCGGCGCGGACCGTGATGCGCCCCGGCCAGGGTGATGCAAAGGCGGCCACATGCGGGCCGGCGCCCGGAAGATCGAGGATGATGAGATCCGGCGTCGCGGCGATCGTCGGAACGTCACCGGCGGAGATCGGTTCGCCCGGACCGGCGCCGATACCGCCGGGCGCACCCCGGCGCAGGATGAGACCGACCTCCGTGCCGATCTCGAGGGTTTCCACCCAGAAGGGTTCGTTGAGGTCCGGTAGCGTGACCGGCTGGCCCGCAGCCAGGCCCGCAAAGCGGGGCGAAGCGGCCACGGTCACGGTGCGTGTCGCCTCGACCAGCTGATCGAGCCAGGCATGGGCCATGTCGCGCGCCTGCCCGGCGCTCAGCGTCATGGGCACCGAAAGGCGCCTCAGGTTCCGAGCCGGTCCGGCCGCGCGCGACACCTCCACATGGCCGGGGGCGAAGTCATTGTCGCCATCGATGAAGTCAAGCCGGAGCCCGTCGGGCCCCTTGTCCACCATGTTGTCGGAGAGCGAGACCGCAAGACCGTCCTCACCAGCGACGAGGTCCTGGCGATCAATCCCGACCGTTTTCGGGACCCCGGCCGAGGACAGGTGGACACCGGCCGCGGTCTCGCTGGCGGTAACCGCAAAGGCCTGGACCAGCGGCTGCAGGGCACGCCGCAGGCTGGTCGGCCCGGACACGGTGTAGCCCGGCACCGACAGGGCGAGGCCGTCATGGTCGAGGTCAATGCCCGCAAGACGGGCCAAATCGTCGACCATCTCGCCCAAGGTCACCGTGCCGGCGCGACCGTTCAGCCAGTGGCCCACACGCCAGTTCGCGCCGTCGCTCCACACATCCAGACGCGCCGGGAAATCGGGAAAGGGCCGCGCGTCCCAGGCCCAGACCGCCATCTCGTCTACCACGCCCTCGCCGGCCCAGTAGTCATACACCGCCGCCAGCGCCGCGCGTTGCAGCGCGTCATCACGCCCGCCGCCGGAGAAATGCGGCAAGGCGCTCTCGACGCTCTTGGGATCGAAGAAGACGTTCGGCTGGTTGGTCCCGCGGTGGACTGCGGGAAAGCCGATCTCGCAGAAGCGGACGGGCTTTGAGCCCGGCTGCCAGGCCGTCGGATTGGCGCTGCGCACACCGCCGGGACGCTCATGGTGCAGGTTCGAGCGCCAATGGCGAATGTCCTTCACGCGAAAGATCCAGTCCTCGCCATGGGCGGTGTCGATGATCGGCGTGCGCAACTGGGCGGCGCGATCGGCCTCGGTGGCATAGTACCAGTCATAGCCCTCGCCGCCCTCGACCTGGTAGGCCAGATAGGCCGGATCGGTCGGGCCATTGAAGCCGGCGAGCGCATCGAGGTGGTCCTCTCCGTCGCGCCAGTCGCCCATGGGGGCATACCAGTCGATCCCCACATAATCGACGTCCGGTGACGCCCAGAGCGGGTCGAGGGGAAACAGAACGTCACCAGAGCCATCGGCAGGCACATAGGCACCGTATTCGGTCCAGTCGGCGGCGTAGGACACCTCGACCTCAGGACCGAGAATCGCCTTCACGTCGGCGGCGAGCTGCACGAGCGCGTCGACGAAGGGAAACGCACCGGCCTCATCGCGCAGGCGCGTCAGCCCGATCATCTCGGTGCCGATCAAGAATGCCTTCACACCACCTGCGCGCTTCGCAAGCCAGGCATTGTGCAGGACAAACCGGCGATAGCTCCACTCCGCCGGGCCGGAATAGGCGATGGACCAGCCATCGCCATGGAAGCTGAAGTCGGAAGGCTGGGCGGCCCCGACGAAAGCCTCGATTTCACTGCGCACACCCGCCGTGCCATCACTCGCGGAGGTCACGAGCCGCCCACGCCAGGGCAGTCCCGGCGTGTCCATGAAGAGGAAGGGTGTCAGCGTCACAGCCGGGCCGCGCGACGCGATTTCGCGCAGCCCCTGAACGATGCTGCGATCATCTGGCGTGCCGCCATAGACCGCGCGGCCGGCCTCGTCCCGGGTGATCAGATGCCCACCCGCCCGGCCGATACCGCCGGCGCGCCAGCCCCAGGGCACATTGGTCTTCTCCAGCGTCTCGACGCCCGGACGGATGTCGCAGGTGCCGGCCCGCGCGCCCGTGCCGAACCAGCCGACCACCATGGAGACCGACCGGCACAGCGGCAGCTCGGCCTCCATCTGGTCAAGCGCGGCAAGCATGTCCGCCTGCCCGCCGGCATTGTTCATGTTTTCCGGTTTCTCGATGCCCGGAAACCAGCGCTGGCGGACAATCTCGGTGGCGTAGACGAACTCGCCCGATGCCGGGATGAGGTTCACCCCCTCCACGACATCGGCCAGCTGGCGGACGCTGCCGGACGGGGGCACACGGATCACCTCGAAGGACAACTGCGGCAGACGGTTGCCGAAGGGCGCGAGGTCGATGTCCTCGAACACGATGTAGGCCGTGCCGCGATAGGCCGGCACCTGGCCGGCGCCCTCCACCGCCTCCATGAGCGGATCGGGCACCTGGGCATCGCTGCCCCTGTAGAGCCGGTGGTTCAGGGTCGCCAGCGCAAGCGGCGCACCATTGGCCCAGGCCCGCGCGACGCGTGTCAGTTCACCTTCGCACAGCGCCACGGCGAAGCTCGCCGTATAGGTGTACTCGGTTATGTCCGATCCGCCCTTGCCGCCGACGCTGCGTTCGCTGGCGGTCTCCCTGAAATGCGTCGCCCAGATCACTTGGCCCGGCACACGCACACGGCCATAGGAGATCGGCAGCGGTGCCCCCTCACGGCTTTCGGAAACCTGCAGCACGTCTAGGCGAGGGCCCTCAAGTTCGGGCGCGAAAAGCGCGTTGTCTATGGCACCGCCGACATACGAGCCGACGGCCTGGCCGATCGCAGCGCCGGAGACCTGAAGGCCGAGGGCGGCGATGCCATTGGGCAGGAGCGATGAGCCGACCGCTGCGCCGACCTGGGAGAAGAATATCTGGGCCACTGGTTGTATCCTTTCTCCTCCCCCGCTCGCGGGGGAGGTGGCAGCCGCGCCAGCGGCTGACGGAGGGGGGGGGAGAGCCTTCGCCGCGATCTTTCGTGTCGCTTCCCCCTCCGCCCCTGCGGAGCACCTCCCCCGCAAGCGGGGGAGGAGGGCACGTTACTGTGAGGGAAACGCGAACGCGCCCGCGATCCGCCGTCGCCACCAGGGCACAAGGCGGGTCTCGCAGACCGCCCGTCCCCAATAGGCGTGAATGATCGTGTCGGGCGCGCAGAGGATCGCGCAGTGTTTGGCCGGCGCGCCGAGCGCCATGCGGAAAAGCAGCACGTCACCGGGCTGTGCAGCGCCCGCCGGCAGCTCCATCAGGTGACGGCGTGCGGCCTCAAACAGCCGGTCCTCGCCCGTATCCTCCGCCCAGTTCGGCGTGTAGGCCGGCAGGCTTTCCGGCTCCGCGCCGATGCATTCGCGCCAGACGCCCCGGATCAGGCCCAGGCAATCGCAGCCCACGCCCCGCAAACTCGCCTGGTGGCGATAGGGCGTGCCCTGCCAGCCCCGGGCCGCCCTGACAATGTCGGCCCGGCTCATGGCAGGCCCCGGCGGCGCGATCCGCCACTGCGGTTCACCGTGTCGCCCGCAATCAGGGCGTCATTGCCGATCAGGTCCGGAAAGCCACGGAAATTCTCGGCATTGGCGAAGCGCTCGACGCACGTCTTCAGCCGCTTGTCACAGCTGGCACCGGCAAAGGCCGGGTCCGACAGGTCCACGCCACACCGCTCATCACCGAGCACAGCATCGCAACGCCGCGCAATGACGCGCCCCACCGGGGCTTCGAGATCGGCCTTGAGACTGACCAGTTCGGCCTCGAACGCCGCACCCCGGCGGGTGATGCCGGTGAGGCGCCCGGACCAGACGCGGAACACCTCATCCCACTCCAGATCGCGTCCGGCACCCCAGGCGGCGCGGAACACATCCACCTGCGCGCCATTCCAGAGACCGGCATCGAGGTCGGCCTCGGTGATGGCCTCGCTGGAGAACGCACCCGAAATCGAAGCCGGGTCCGGTGCAAGCCCGGCCCTGGCGACGAATTGGGCACTGTCGAGCGCTGCGCCCGGGGAAAAGGCCACCCCGCCGATGATGATCGTGCGGTCATGCTCGGTGACGCCGATCACCACGCCGTCGGCGCGAGTCAGGCGGCAACAGAGCGCATGGCGGCTGGCCCCGCCGGCAATCTCCGCCGCGAGGCCTGAAGGCATGTCTGTCATGGCAGGTTCTCAGTTGATGAGTTCGATCAGGGGCACGGAAACGAGGCTCGCGGTCCCGAAACCATCAAGCCGGGTCTCCAGACGGTCGGTGTCGAAGCGCACGGGCACGTCGAATTCGAAATCGGCGGTGATGGCCTGGCCGGCATCCGGCGGGCCGTCGAATGTGACCTGGCCGGTCAGCGGATGGAGGGTCCAGCCGGACACGGCCTCAACACCGCCCACGAACAGCCGCACGCTGCCGTCCACGGGCTTGGTGACCGAACGGACGCTGTCGCCGGCGCGCTTCACCAGCTGGAAGACGGTCGCTTCGCCGTCTGCGGTGCCCAGCACCTCGCCAGTGGCGACATGACCCAGCGGATCGCGGAAGCGGAAACCGAATAGCCGCCCGCTGCGCGCCTCGAAGAAATCGATCAATGCCGCAACATCCGCGCTTTTCTGGACCGTGCCGGCAAGTTCCCAGCTGCGCTTCGATCCGGCCCAGACGCCGTTTCGCGTCTCGCGCCCACTTGTCAGGGGCACGATCTGCGTGCGCCGTTCGATCCCGCCTGTGGCGCCGAGGGCAAACCGCAGGGGCAGCCGGACATCGTGAAAACCGCTCATGAGTACCGTCCCCCGGCCCTCAGCGCGCCAGCCAGCATCTGCGCCATCCGGCCCTGGTTCTGCAGCACGCCGGTCTCGGCGCCGCCCGACAGGTTGAAATTGATATTGAGCGGGGCACCACCCTCACCCGCCGGCGTGCCAATCCCGGCTGCCGTGATGGCCCATTCCGCAGCGATGCGGGCGAGGTCATCGAGGATACGGCGGAACAGCGTGTCAAAGCTCAGCTCACCGGTCTCAGCCGCGCTCAGGAGCGCCCGCTCGATCTCACCGGCGGCTCCGGCAAACCCCTCGCGCAGCGCGTCGGCCGCCAGCCGGCCGGGCCCCTCTGCAAGCGCCTGCAGCGCCATCCCCGCCTCGCCGAGTTCAATCTCGAATTCGGTGAGGGAGAAACTGTCTTGGTCTGTGGTCACTTCACGGTCCTTTCTGCTTCGTCACCCTCGACCGCGTCAGCGGTCAGAGGGTCCAACTCGCGCGCGCGGATTGCGCGTGTTGCCTGGATACGGAGCTGGGCGCTCAGACGGGCTCGCGCCCGTCGAGCGTGACGTGTCAGGAACATCCGGAAACGCCTCCAACAATCGCTGGAAATGGGCGCGCTCCATTCCGCGCCCATGTGCCCCCTGCCCGGTGAGCGCGCGCCATTCCTTCAGGCTGAGGCGCCA
>CAZXWB010000092.1:0-6947 GCA_964644395.1 uncultured Hyphomonadaceae bacterium
TGGCATCGGGATGCAGGCTCTCGCCGGTCAGGCCTATGGCATGGCAGCTGGAACAAAGCTCGCTCGCGATCACCTCACCGCGCACAACCAGCGGGTCCTGGCTGGGGGCGACGGAGGTCGCGTCGCCGGACGGCGCGTTGGACCCGGCACAGGCGGCGAGACTCACGGCCGCTGCGAGGCCTGACAAAAGGCGCAAAGGTCTGGTGGTTGCGGATGTCATGGCCTGCACCTCTTCCCGGTCGGATCGGGCAAAGTCTAACGGGTGGCAGGATGGTAGGGAAGAGCCGCCCCGCCCGCATTGGGCCGGGCGGCTACTCGCGCTTCAGTTCAGGGCGGCTTCGCGCTTGGCCATGGTGGTCGGCACGCCGTCGAGGGTCAGCTCTCCGGCTTCCACCGAGACCTTCACCGTCTGGCCATCCTCGATCCGGCCCTCGAGGATCAGCCGCGCCAGCGGGTCCTGCAGCTCGCGCTGGATGACGCGCTTCAGCGGCCGCGCGCCATAGACCGGGTCATAGCCGCGGTTCGCGAACCAGGTCCGCGCCTCCTCGTCGAGGTCGATCTCGATCTTGCGTTCGTCCAGCAGCTTGCGCAGGCGCGCGATCTGGATGTCGACAATCCGGTCGATATCCTTGCGGGCGAGCCGGGAGAAGAACACCGTCTCGTCGATCCGGTTCAGGAATTCCGGCCGGAAATGGGCGCGGATGGCGTCCATCACCGTGTCCTTCACACCCTCGGTCAGGTCGCCTTCCGGCGCCTCGGCGAGGGCATGGGAGCCGAGATTCGAGGTCATGATGATGAGCGTGTTCTTGAAGTCCACCGTGCGGCCCTGGCCGTCGGTCAGGCGGCCATCATCGAGCACCTGGAGCAGCGTGTTGAACACGTCAGGATGGGCCTTTTCGACCTCATCGAACAGGATCACCTGGTAGGGCCTGCGCCGCACCGCCTCGGTCAGCACCCCGCCCTCGTCATAGCCGACATAGCCGGGCGGGGCACCGATGAGGCGTGAGACCGAATGCTTCTCCATGAATTCTGACATGTCGAGGCGCACGATGGCCTGCTCGTCATCGAACAGGAACTCCGCGAGCGCCTTGGTGAGCTCGGTCTTGCCGACGCCGGTCGGGCCGACAAACAGGAAGGATCCGATGGGACGGTTCGGGTCCTGCAGGCCCGCGCGCGCCCGGCGCACGGCATTCGACACCGCAAACAGCGCCTCGTCCTGGCCGATCACGCGGGCGCGTAGGTTTTCCTCCATGTGGAGGAGCTTTTCCCGCTCACCCTCCATCATCTTGTCGACGGGGATGCCGGTCCATTTCGACACGACCTGGGCGATGTGCTCGGGCTGGACGACTTCTGACACCAGGCCCGGGCCCTCACGCTCGCCACCCTCCTGGGCGCGGATCATCTCCTCGAGCTGCGGGATCTCGCCGTATTTCAGCTCCGACGCCCGCGACCAGTCGGCATTGCGCTCGGCCTCGGCGAGTTCGGCGCGCACGCGATCGAGGCGTTCCTTGGCGCTGGTCGCGCCGGCGAGACGCTCCTTCTCCGCGCGCCAGGCGGTGGTGAGTTCGTCAGAGCGGGTCTGCAACTCGCCGATCTCGACCTCGATCTTGGCGAGGCGGTCCTTCGAGGCGTCGTCGCTCTCCTTGCGCAGGGCCTGGGCCTCGATCTGCAGCTGGGTCAGCCGGCGGTCGATCTCGTCGAGTTCCTCGGGCTTGCTGTCGACCTGCATGCGAAGCCGCGAGGCCGCCTCGTCCATCAGGTCGATGGCCTTGTCGGGCAGGAAACGGTCGGTGATGTAGCGGTTCGACAGGCTGGCGGCAGCCACGATGGCGGCGTCGGAGACATTCACCCCGTGATGAACCTCGTAGCGTTCCTTCAGGCCGCGCAGGATGGAGACGGTGTCCTCCACCGTCGGCTCGTCGACATAGACCGCCATGAAGCGCCGGGCGAGTGCGGCGTCGCCTTCGACATGCTTGCGGTATTCATCCAGCGTGGTGGCGCCGACGCAATGCAGTTCACCGCGCGCCAGGGCGGGCTTGAGCAGGTTCGAGGCGTCCATGGCGCCGTCGGTCTTTCCGGCACCGACCAGGGTGTGCATCTCGTCGATAAAGAGGATCACGCCGCCTTCGGCGCCCTCGACCTCCTTCAGAACGGCCTTCAGGCGCTCCTCGAACTCGCCGCGAAATTTCGCACCGGCGATCAGCGCGCCCATGTCGAGGGCAAGCAGGCGCTTGCCTTTCAGGCTTTCGGGCACGTCGCCATTGATGATGCGCAGGGCGAGGCCTTCCGCAATGGCCGTCTTGCCCACGCCCGGCTCGCCGATCAGGACGGGATTGTTCTTGGTCCGGCGCGAGAGCACCTGCACCGTGCGGCGGATTTCCTCGTCCCGGCCGATCACCGGGTCGAGCTTGCCGGAACGGGCATCGGCGGTGAGGTCACGTGTGTATTTCTTCAGCGCCTCATAGCCTTCCTCGGCATTCTCGCTGTCGGCGGTCCGTCCCTGGCGCATCTGCTGCACCGCGTCATCGAGTGCCTTTTGCGTGGCGCCGGAGCTCCGGATCGCTTCGGCCGAGGGCGTGTCCTTGAGGCCCGCAATGGCGAGCAGCAGGCGCTCGGCGGTGACATAGCTGTCGCCGGCCTTCTTCGCCTGCGCTTCGGCATCGGCAAAGAGTTTCGCGGTCTCCTGCGTCATCTGCAGGCCGGAGGTTGCGCCCGAGACCTGCGGCAGCTTGCGCAGGGCGTCTTCCACCGCGCCGGCGACCATGTCGGGGCGGCCGCCGGCCGCGCGAATGAGGTTCGCCGCAAGCTGGTCGCGGTCATCAAGCAGCGCCTTCATGACGTGCTCGGGCGTGAATTGCTGGTGTTTTGCGGCGAGCGCCTGGGTCTGGGCAGACTGGAGAATGGCGCGCGCGCGCTCGGTGTAGATGTCGAGATTCATGTATCTGTCCCCCTCTCTGAGGCAGGTTGATGTCGTCACTCACCCGCCGGGACATCCGCACGGGCACTCAGACGAACGCCCCGATTACGGCAGCGTTCGCGTTGAAGGGGATGTGGGGAGAGGGGTTGGGGCTTGCAAGCGTGGGCGGGAGACCTCCAGCCACCCGGTTGGCAATCAGGGTGATCAGAAAGCGATCACGCCGCGGCTGACGAGGCCGCCGCCTTCGCGGGCGATAATGACGATGAATTCGTCGGCAATTTCGTCCGATCCCGTGCGCACGACGTGGACCAGGTAGTCCTCGCCGGGACGCGTCGATTTCCAGACCGTTGTGGACGCGACCGTCGCCCGGGTCGCGCGTTCCTCATAGGTCGCGGCAGAGGCGATGGCAGCGACGCGGTCGCGGGTCTCTCCGCGCTCGACGACCACGAAGTCGCCCGTGGTCGGCGCGACGAGTGCGGTGCTCTGGTCATTGACGCTGACGCAGGCGCCGAGCGTGGCGAGGCCCATGAGCGCGATGGATGCTGTGGCGGTCTTCATGTCTTCGTCCCTCCATTGAGTGCTGCCATGACATCCCGTTCAGCCTGAACGGGACATGAAGCGCTTGCCGGTTCTGTCCCGCCTGCTATCGCTTGCGCCCATGTTCAAGCTCACCACCACCGGCCCGCGCGCCGACATCGAAGCGGCCCAGGACCTTCTCTTCGAGACCGATCCTTCGCCTGTCGGGGCCGTCGATGCGCGCGAGGAGACCCGCACCCTCTGGCGGCTCGATGCCTATGCCGAGGAGGCGGCCGACATAGAGACCGCGCGCGACCTCATCGCCTGCGCCCTTGCGGGGCTGAGCCTCGCCATCGAGCCGGTGCCGGAGCGTGACTGGGTAAAGGTGTCGCTGGAGGGCCTGCCCCCGGTCATCGCCGGGCCCTTCGTGGTGGCCGGCAGCCATGCGCTGTCTGCGGTGGCGCCGGGCTGCACCTCCATCCTGATCGAGGCCGGACCCGCCTTCGGCACGGGCCACCATGGCACCACCAAGGGCTGCCTGGATGCGTTCGCAAGGCTCCTGCGCGGCAGGCGGCCCGGGCGCGTCCTCGATGTCGGAACGGGTTCGGGCGTGCTGGCGATCGCGGCGCTGAAAAAGGGGGCGTCTTGCGCCATCGGCACCGACATTGATGCCGAATCCGTGCGCGTGGCGTGCGAGAACCTGGCGCTGAACCAGGCAGGCTTTCGCGGACACATGCTCGTGGCCACAGGCACCACCCACAGCCGCGTGCATGCCCATGGGCCCTATGACACGGTTTTTGCCAACATTCTCGCGCGCCCGCTGGTCGGCCTGTCAGCCGATATCGCCAGCCTGACCGCACGGGGCGGGCACGTGATCCTGTCGGGCCTGCTGAACCACCAGGAGCCGCTGGTGCGCGCCGCCTATGGCGGTCACGGGCTGGCGCTGGTCGACCGGCTCCACCGGGACGGCTGGTCGACGCTGGTCTATCGCCGGTCGCCCTGAGACCGCTGACGCGGCGCAATCAGCCGGTCGGGCACACCGCAGATCTTCAGCAGTCGGTATATGCGCGGGCTCGTTCGCTCGCAGACTGAAAAGCCCGTGGCCGACAGGTCGCCATAATCGGTGCGCAGTTCAGCAGCATCACATTTCATCGCCATCGCATCAGTCCTCCACACCACCGGAAACGCGCTGCGGACAGGTCCGTTACGCTTCCGAAGACGCTGGAATTTATGCTGCGACGCAAAAGGCTTCAAGCGGCCCAGCGGGTAGCTGGACTGCCTGGCTGCATGTCTTGCTCTTGCCCCATTTCCCTTTTCAGGCGAATCCGGCGGAGCGTGAATCCGGCGCTTCAGCGTGCCGCGCGGCGTTCCCAGCGACGGTGGCGGCGCGCCAGGATATGCGGGCGTCCGGCGCCTTGCGGCATTTCAATGGCAGGTTCGGTACGGCCGGGCTGGGCCACACCGGCCAGGGCATTACGGTTGCGAACAGTTTCGGTTTCCAACTGGACAGACATGGTGATTTCCCTTCTGAAGATCAGGCAGCCCGAATTGCTGCGCTGCGGAAGAGATAGGCTCGAGCCATTACCAATCAATTAGCTGGAGGCCGTATGTCCATGAAAATATGCATGGCTATATTTCCGCTTTGCGCCTGTGGGCAAGTCGGGCTACATCATTGATCATGTTGCAAAGTTTTGAGGTGAAGGGTGGTCCCGAAATGGGACGTCGGGGTCTGGAGCGGTTGCGGGCGCAACTCGCGACAGACGGGCTGCACGGCTTCTTCATTCCCCACGAGGACGCCTATCAGAATGAATACCTTCCGGCCGCCCATGAGCGCCTGGCCTGGGCGACGGGTTTCACCGGTTCGGCGGGATCGGCCTTTGTCCTCGCCGACAAGGCGGTGATCTTCGTCGATGGTCGCTACACGCTGCAGGCGGAAAGCCAGCTCGACGGTGAGCTGTTCGAGGTCCAGACCGTGCCCCAGGGTGGACCGGAAGCCGGTGCCTTCGCCTGGCTAGCCTCCGTCGAGGGACTGTCCGGCAAGGTGATCGGATTCGATCCGGAACTGATGACGCCGAAGGATGCCCGCGCCCTGCAGGCGGCTGCGGGCAAGGCCGGCGCCAGCCTCAGGGCCGTGACGCAAAATCCCGTCGATGCGGCCTGGAGCGACCGTCCGCCCGTGCCAGCCCATCCCATCAGGCCGCACCCGCTCTCCTTTACCGGCGAAAGCCATGCCGACAAACGCGCCAGGATCGGCGCGGCCCTGAAATCGGCCGGTCTCGACGCCACGCTGCTCACCGCGCCGGCGAGCATTGCCTGGCTACTGAATGTGCGCGGGTCCGACGTTGACCACACCCCCCTGCCACTCGCACGGCTGATGATCGCCGCCGACGGGCGCGCCATGCTGTTTGCCGCGCCGGAGGCCTCAAGCGCCGAACTCACCAACCATCTCGGCCAGGATGTCGCTGTCAGGTCCTTCGACGCGCTCGCCGAGCTGCTGCCGCGTTTTCGCGGCCGGCGCATCGGGCTCGATCCCGCGCTTGCGCCGGCAAAATTCTTCGAGATGGCGCGCCAGGCCGGCTGTGAGGTGGTGGACTTCACCGATCCGTGTGCGCTGCCGCGGGCCTGCAAGAACGATGTGGAGATTGCGGGCGCCGAGCGCGCCCACCAGCGCGACGGCGCGGCGCTGACGCGCTTCCTGCACTGGCTCGATCGCACGGGCGGCGGCGGACGGCTGTCGGAAATCGATGCGGTTAAGGCGCTGGAGGGCTTCCGCAAGGAGACCGGCGCTCTGCAGGATATTTCCTTCGAAACGATATCCGGTGCGGGACCCAACGGCGCCATCGTTCACTACCGCGTGTCGGAGGCCACCAACCGCAAGCTCGAACCCGGCAGCCTGTTCCTCGTCGACAGCGGCGGCCAGTATCTCGACGGCACCACCGACGTGACCCGCACCATCGCCATCGGCGATCCGACGCCGGCCATGCGCCTCCATTACACCCTCGTCCTGAAGGGCCACATCGCGCTGTCCACCGTGCGCTTTCCCGAGGGCACGACGGGCCACCAGCTCGACGTGCTGGCCCGCCACGCGCTCTGGCAATCCGGCCTCGATTATGCCCACGGCACCGGCCACGGTGTCGGGGCTTATCTGGGTGTGCATGAGGGGCCGCAGCGGATCTCGAAGGCGGTAAGCACCGTTGCGCTGCAGCCGGGCATGATCGTGTCCAACGAGCCCGGCTATTACAAGAACGGGGCCTACGGCATCCGCATCGAGAACCTGCAATATGTCACCCGAGCCGCGTCCATACCCGGCGGCGACATCGACATGCTGGGCTTCCGCACGCTCACCCTCGCTCCGCTCGATCCGCGCCTGGTGGACATGACCCTGCTCGACGGCGGCGAGCGCCAGTGGCTCAGCGACTATCACGCCCAGGTGCTGGCGGAGATTGCGCCGCGCCTGGAGGCCGAGGACCGGGACTGGCTGGCAGCGACGTGCAAGGCCTTCGGCGCGGGCTAG
>CAZXWB010000093.1:0-6713 GCA_964644395.1 uncultured Hyphomonadaceae bacterium
CGCGGTGACGGTGCTGCGCCGCCGGGATGGTGGCGTGATCGGCACCTAGCGGGCGCGGCGTCCTCGCGCTCGCCACAGGCGAGCCTCGAAGGGTCCCGTGCGGCTTGGCCCGATGCTTCGAGGCTTCGCTGGCGCGAAGCGCCTCAGCATGAGGGGGGGTGGGGCGGAGATCGCCACACGTGCTCCCTCACCCTGAGGTGCCCTGCGTCAGCAGGGCCTCGAAGGGTCCCGTGCGGTTTGGCACCATGCTTCGAGGCTTCGCGGGTGCGAAGCACTTCAGCATGAGGGGGTCTTGGGACCGACATCGCCACACGCGCACCTCACGCCTCAAGGTGCTCGGCCGCAGGCGAGCCCCGAAGGACCCGTGCCTGGCACCACACTTCACGGCCTCAGTCGGTGAGGAATTCCTGCTGGATGGAGATAGTGGACGCCTTGCCCACATCCTCGGCATTCGCCTCCAGCCACCGCGCCGCCTCGCGCCGTCCGCGGTCGCGCAGATCCTGCAGGAAGCTCCAGCTCGTGTCATACTTGGACTCATGGTCGAGGTGGCAGAGTTCCTCATCGGCGCGGATGGCATGCAGGTTCAGCCGCCGGTAGCGGCCCTTCACCCGGTCGGCGAGCCAGTTCTCGTCGAGCAGTTTCTGCACAAACGCGATGGCGCGCAGTTCACCCATCAGCGGGGCATTGAAGGTGATCTCGTTCAGCCGGTCGGCAATTGCGCCGGCCGAGCGCGGCGTGCCCTCGCGCCGGATCGGGTTCAGCATGACCAGGAGGATGTCGCGCGGCACCTCGTTATAGATCAGCGGGAAAAGGCTCGGATTGCCGAGATAGCCACCATCCCAATAGGGCGTGCCATCGATTTCCACCGCCTTGAAGAGCTGCGGCAGGCAGGCCGAGGCCATCACCGCATCGACGCTCAGCTCATCGCCGGTGAAGATGTCCACCCGGCCGGTCTCGACATTGGTCGCCGCCAGGTAGACCGCGAGCTCCTTGCAGCGGCGCACGACGGAGAAGTCGATGACCTCCTCCACCACGCTGCGCAGGGGATTGTAGTCGAACGGGTTGAAATCATAGGGGCTGGCAAAACTGGAAAAGGCCGAGAACAGGCTCATGGGCGAGAAGGCGGCCAGCGGGTTGGGTGCGCCGATGCTGGTGCTCGGAAACAGGGCGGCAGCGCTCTGGGCCAGCGCCCCGCGCTTCGAGACCTGGTTCCAGAGCTCCCAGAGTTTCTCGCGCGCCCCCTCGGGTCCGTTCTCCACCCAGCCATGGGCCATGGCGACGGCGTTCATGGCGCCCGCCGATGTCGCGGTCATGGCCTTGGGCAGGACCGTGCCCTGTTCCAGCAGACAATCGAGCACACCCCAGGTGAAGGCGCCGTGGGAGCCGCCGCCCTGCAGTGCCAGGCTGATCGGTTTCGGGTCCCCCTTGGCCATGGACGCTACCAGGGAAGGCTCTCGCCGGCATAGCTGACGAACAACTGGCCGTCACCGGGCTTGAGCCCTTCAATCACCTTGCGCAGGCCGGCCACGCTCTCTTCGGTGGTGATCTTCGCATTCGGCCCGCCCATGCTGGTCTGGACCCAGCCCGGATGCAGGGCGCAGACGCCGATGCCCTTCGGCTCGAGCTCGGCGGCAATCAGCTTCATGGCCATGTTCAGCGCGGCCTTCGAGGTGCGGTAGGCAAACATGCCGCTGGAGGCGTCGTCGATGGAGCCCATGAGCGAGGAGAGGGCGGCGGCCTTGCTGCCAGAGGCAAGCTTCGGCGCGAAGGCTTCCAGCGTGGCCACGGCGCCCAGCACATTGATCTCCAGCACTTTCGCCCAGGCCCCGTAGTCCAGTGACCCGAAGTTCTCGTTGCCGAGGCCCATCACGCCAGCATTGGCGATGAGGTGGTCGACGGGGCCGGTCGTGTCGGCAAGCGCGCGGATCGCCGCCCGGTCGGCAACGTCGAGCCCGTGCACGGTGACATCGCCCGCCACCGCTTTCAGCTCCGTCGCGGAGTCAGGGTCGCGCGCCGTTGCGGTGACGGTCCAGCCATCGGCGGCATAATGTCGAACGAATTCCAGGCCGATGCCGCGATTGGCGCCGGTGATGAAGACATGGGGCATGGTGATCCTTCACGAATTTGTTGCGAAGCAACACGAAAACGCCCGGAACTGCAACAGCTTCAGCGCTTTGCCGGCGGCTGGGGCCGGGAGAACACCCAGGTGTTGTCCGTTGAGAGGCCCGCATCAAAGGCATAGCCCTCGCGATCGAAGGCCTTCAGGTCCTCCGGCCGCTCCGCGCCGGTTTCGGCGGCGAAACGCGCCATGAGCCCACGGGCATATTTCGCGAAGAAACCGAGCGTGCGCGCCTTGCCGTCCTTGATGTCCTTGAAGTCGCAGGTGATCACGCGGGCCTTCAGCGCCTTCCTGTCGACGGCGGAGAAGTATTCCTTCGAGGCCAGATTGATGACGGTCGGGCTTTCGTCGCCGCCGAGGTCGGCGTTCAGGGCCTTGGCGATGTGCTTGCCCCAAAAATCATAGAGCGTCTCGCCCCGCCGCGTCTTGAGCCGCGTGCCCATTTCCAGCCGGTAGGGCTGGAGCGCGTCATAGGGCCGGAGCACGCCGTAAAGCCCCGACAGGATGCGCACATGGTCCTGGGCCCAGTCGAGGGCGGCGCGCTCCAGCGAGCCGGCATCGAGGCCGCGATAGACATCGCCATTGAAGGCCAGGATCGCCGGCTTGACGGCGTCAGGCTCTGGCGCGGTGGAAAAGGCCTGGAAGCGTTCCCGGTTCAGCGCGGCGAGATCGTCGGAAATGCCCATCAGCGCCTTCAGCTTCGGCTTGGTCAGCCCGCGTGTGGTCTTCGACAGGATCGCGACCTGGTCCATCAGCACCGGTTCGGTGACCTCCGGCGCGTCGGGGGCGGGCGAGAAATCGAGGCTCTTGGCGGGCGAGAGAAGCAGCAGCATGGAATCACGGACGCGGACTGAGAACGGTTCGATGCTCAGTTAAGGGACTGGCGCCGCGTGTCAAATCGGCCCCGGGGGCCCGGATGGAGGAAAAGGGGGACCGCCCGTGGCGATCCCCCCTGCGCGCCCCGCACCCGTCGGAGGGCGGTGCGGTGGCAGGCAATTGGTCAGTCCTCCCGGGTTTCGAAGCGGAATTCGAATTGCTGGTCGAAATCGCCGTCGCTTTGGAAGCGCGCTTTCTCTTCGTCGGAGAGATCGCTGCGGCCCTCGACGAAGGCCCTGAGATCCGCGGCGGAGGTGTCCTTGGCGGCGCAGACGGCGCTGTAGGTCTTGCCGGTCTCTTCATCGGTGGCCCGGATGATGGCCATGTCGCCCGTCATCTCTTCACAGCCCTCGACGAGTTCCTCGAGCCGTGCGCCGGCGGTTTCCATGCGCTCCTCGAAGCCGTCCTCGAAGAGCGCTTCATACTCCTCCTCCCAGGCCTCCATCTCGACCTCGAATTCAGCTTCCCAGGCCTCCATGTCGGCCTCGAGGCCCTCGGCCCATTTCTCGATGCGGACCTCGAAATCACCCGCCCAGTCTTCCATGCGTGCTTCGAAGGCGGCTATGTCTTCCTCTGAGGCATTGAGCGGGATGACGATTTCCTCACCGTCGAAGCTCAGCGTGATGGTGCCATCCTCGGTTTTGACCTTGACGTCTGTGTCGGGACCAATGTCACCGAGTGCGGCGAGCCCTTCAAGGCCCCCGAGTACGCTGAGACCTTCAAGCGCCGCCAGGCTGTCCATGTCCGACTGAATGGATGGCATGCTGAGGTGGATCTTGCGAACGCGCTTGTCGAGTTCCTTGAACTTCGGCGCGGTGTCGCGCTCGAAATCCTCCATCGCCTCTTCCATGGGATTGGACAGGATAACGAAGCGCTTGCCGTCCATGCCGGTGGTGAAGCTGTAGCTGCGGACCTCGGCATTGCGCTCGGTCTCCGTGTCGGGCTTTTCGCCGGCGGTGTTCTTTTCCTGCGGCGTCGCGGTGAGGGTGAAACCCGCCACGGCGATGAGGGTGGCGATGCCCGCACCCGACAGGCGACGGCGCAGGGTGGGCTTGGGTTGTTGCATGAGGATGAGCCTTTCCTTGATGGCATGGGCGAGCGGCAGGCCTGCCGCGGCCGGTGAGGGGGCTCCGATGGATTTGCGTACGGTCTTGACCAGGGTGGCGCCATAGCCGTGGGCATTGGTGTCTTCGCGTGAGAGCACATCGGCGTCGCAGGCGGCTTCCTGGTCGGAGCGGAAGGCGCGCATGGCGAGATGGGCGAGCGGGTTGAACCACTGGGCGGCCAGGAACAGCGTCGCGGCCTGCAGCGAGACCAGATCGCCACGCTTCACATGCATGAGCTCGTGCAGCAGCGCGTGGCCCTGTTCATCAGCGGTGTAGTCTTCCTCGAACCAGGCCGGCAGCAGGATGACGGGCTTCAGGAAGCCGGTCACCAGCGGCCCGCCGCAGAGCAGGCTGGTGCGCACTTCGGGCACGCGGCGCAGCCCGATGTCGCGCGCGATGGCCTGGGCACGCCGGCCCAGCGCCGGGCTTGCCGGTTCGGAGTCGATGGCGATCAGCCAGGCAAACCGCGCCTGGCGCCAGATGGCGATGCCGAGGGCGATGAGGCTTCCGGCAAGCAGCACGCCGAGGAGGATCAGCGGCAAGTTGAGGCTGTCCACCCAGTGCGATGGATCGGCGGCGGCCTGCGCCGGTGCCAACGGAATTGTATCGAGCGTACGGGCCGTCGCGGCCGGGACCGGCGCCAGGGGGGTGTCGGACGGGAACGCGGCCACGGGCGCTGGCGGCGATGCGGTCTGCGCCGACGATGGTCCCAGCCAGCCCATCAGCGAGAATTGTCCGGGCAGGGGCGCAAGCGCGAGGCGCGCAGCCGGCGCCAGCCAGAGGAGATAGGCGGCCTTCGCACCGAAGGCGCGGGCAAAGGGCCGCCGGATCAGCAGCACGAGCGCGATGAGCAGAGACACCGAGAGCGTGGTCTGCACCACCATTGCGGCTGCGGGCGGGAGATCGGAGAGCAGGCTCATGTCTTCAGCTTCCCCAGGAGCGCTTCGAGTTCGGCAATATCTTCGGCCGACAGCTCACCGGCCTCGGCGAGGTGGGCCACGAGCGGTGCGGCACGGCCATTGAACACACGGTCGACCAGCTGGCGGGCGGCCCTTTTCTGATAGTCACCCTCGCGGATCAGCGGCGTGTAGAGAAAGCGCCGGCCATCCGGCTCGGTCGCCAGTGCGCCCTTGTCCACGAGGCGCGAGATCAGTGTCTTCACCGTGCGGATGTTCCAGTCCTTCTGGTCCTGCAACGCCTCGAACACGTCGCTTGCGCCAATGCCGGGCCGCTGCCAGAGGATTTTCAGGATTTCGAGTTCTGCGGGCGAGACCTGCATCTTGGCGTCCTCACGGTTTGATTACGTGCGTAGTCGTTACCTTCGACTACGCTTGTGGTCAAGTGGTGAATTGTGACCTTTTGGAAAGGGACCGTGTGGTAGGGCCACATGGCGATGAATGATACCGTCCCATCCCAGTCGCCACGTATCGGATCGTCGGGTACCGGGCGCCCCGATCCCGCCCTCGGCGATCCGATTCGCATTGCACGCGTGGTCTGCATTTTCGCGGTGATCTTCGTGCACGTGAATCCGGGCATCAGCGATTTCGACCCGTCGGGGCAGGGAGTCCGGCCCTTCGACTGGCTGCGCCTGGAAATCGTGAATTCCTTCGGGCGCGCCTCCATCGCGTTGCTCTCGGTGATTTCGGGCTATCTCGCGGTCTTTTCGCTGCGAAAGGCCGGTTATGGTGGCTTTGCGCGAAAGAAGGTGATGTCACTGCTCGTGCCGCTGGCGATCTGGAGCGCGGCCATGGCGGCACTCGCCTTCCTCGGCGACCAGGTGCGCCCGGGATATGCGGCTGCGACCCTTGGAGAGCCCGTGTCGCTTCTGCGCCTTCCCGACTGGCTCATCGGCCTTACCGCACCGCCGGCCAATGTGCCGCTCTACTTCCTGAGGGATATTTTCGTCTGCGCGCTGCTCACGCCGCTACTGGTCTCTGTGTGGCGAAGGGGCTGGCGGGCCTTCCTGCTCCTGGTCGCCGCGCTCTACGCCCTGGGCCATCTCAGCCCGCTCTTTCTCACCCCGAACCTGCTGGCCTTCTACGCCATCGGTGTTGCCATCGCGCTCAACGGCCGGGTGCCGCAGGTGCCGGCCAGTGCGGCGCTGGTCAGCCTCGCGGCGGTGCTCGCCATCGGTGCCTGGGTCAGCGTCCTGCAGGTCGGATACCTGCGCGCCGCTCCCAACGCGGCCCATGCGGCCCCGGCCATTGTCGAGTTCTGGCTGACCCTCATCCGCTTGCCCGCCGCGGTCCTGTTCTGGTGGCTGTCGGTGCGGCTGGCGCGCAGTGCGGCGGGGCCGCGCCTGGCACAGTTCGAGCCCTTCATCTTCTTTGCCTTCTGCAGCCACATGATCGTGCTGACGCTGATGTGGTTTGCCTGGCAGCAGGTCTTTGGCGGGTATTACGACGCCGCCTATCCGGTCTTCTTCTTCCTCTCGCCGGTAGCGGTTCTGCTGATCGCGCGGATGGCGGTCCCGGTCCTCGGAAAGCTCATGCCGCCGGTCTTCAGGCTGATCAATGGCGGCCGGGGCTTCGCACGGCCACCCCAAGCTCAGACAGCCGCGACTCGATCCTGAGCAGGTCTTCCCAGGCCAGCCGCTTCATCTTGGGCTGGCG
>CAZXWB010000094.1:0-6532 GCA_964644395.1 uncultured Hyphomonadaceae bacterium
TCAATAGCCGATATACTGGAAGCGGATGACCGCCGGCAGGACGAGTACGCCGAGCAGGACAGGGAAGACGAAGACGATGAGCGGCACCGTCATCTTGGCAGGCAGGGCCATGGCCTTTTCCTCCGCCATGAGGATGCGGCGCTGGCGCATGTCGGAGGAGAAGATGCGCAGCGTCTCGCCGAGACTGGTGCCCATTTCCTCGGCCTGGCGCAGCATGGTGGCCAGCGAACTGGCCTCCTCCAGCCCGATCCGGTCGGCGAAGCTGCGCCAGGCGGCCTTGCGGGAGCGCCCGGCGCGCATTTCCAGGCCCAGCGTCTTCAGCTGCAGCGACAATTCCCGATGACGGATGGCTAGCTCTTCGGAGACACGGATCACGGCGGCATCGAGGCTGAGACCGGCCTCCACGCAGGCCACGAGCAAGTCCATCATGTCGGGAAAGCCGTTGGAGCATTCCCGCTCGCGCGCCTCGATACGGCGATTGACGAGGGTTGATGGCAGCTGGAAACCTGCCACCGCCAGAAGGATCGACGCCGCCAGCGGGAACCAGTCCGGCAGGCTCTGGCCCTCGATCCAGGGCAGGGCGAAGAACAGGACAAGCTGGGGGAGGACCACCGCGGCCAGTCGGGCGGCGAAGAAAATCTCCAGCGCCTTCGGATGGGTGTAGCCGGCACGCATGAGCCGGTGCTTCACCACACTCAGCTGTTCCTCATTCGTCGGCACCACGCGGCTGGCGGCTTCGGCCACCTTGTCGACGAGGGGCGTTTCCTTCCTGGGCCGGTTGCGGCGGATGGCGAGATCGTCGCGTCCGCGCGTCTGCAGGCGCTCGGCAATGCGTTCGGACAATCCGGTGGCCCGCAGGACCCCGATCAGGCCGGGTGCGGCCACCAGCATGGCCGTGGCAAAGAGGATGGCACCGATGACGGGGGGCGAGAGCCAGTCTGGCAGGGTCATGATCGCCTAGAACCTGAAATTGATCATCTTGTTCATGATGATGTTG
Organism: uncultured Hyphomonadaceae bacterium; assembly: GCA_964644395.1. Lineage (GTDB taxonomy): Bacteria > Pseudomonadota > Alphaproteobacteria > Caulobacterales > Hyphomonadaceae > JBGSUF01. The sequence goes on from CAZXWB010000094.1 coordinate 998, forward strand.
CCGATCAGCATCCAGGTGCCGAGACCTGCAATGCCGTACTGGAAGAGCTTCTCCTCCCAGACGAGCCCGTAGAATTCCGGGCGCATGAAATGTATCATGGCCATCACGATGAAGGGCGCAGCGGTCAGGATAAGCGCCGAGGCGCGGCCCTCCGCGGAGGCTGCCTTGACCTTGAGGCGAAGGGTCTGGCGCTCGCGCACCGCCTTCACATTGGTCTTCAGCAGGTCGCAGAGATTGCCGCCCGTGCGCTCCTGCAATCGGACAGTGGCGGCAAAGAGTTCCACGTCCTCGTCGCCGCAGCGCATGGCCATGCGCTCGATCGCCCTTGTCAGCGAATGGCCATAGGCGATCTCGTCGGCCGCCATGCCGAATTCGGTGCCGATGGGATCGGGCGATTCCCGGGCCACCAGCGCAATCGCCGTGGGCACGGGATGGCCGGCTTCGAGCGACCGGGTCACGATCTGCAGGGCATCGGGGAGTTGGCGCGACAGTTTCTTGCGGCGCTTGCCGGCGGCCATCTTCAGGAAGGCGAGCGGGCCGAGCACGAAGGCCGCCAGCGCCACCGCCGCCGCCACGAGCGGCTGGCCGAGGCGCAGGAAGATCAAGCCGAACAGGGCGATCGCCACGAGGGCAGAGATCACCGCCCAGCGATGGGGCTGGAATTCCAGGCCCGAGCGCAGCACCAGCTCGTTGAAGCGTTTCGAGAATAGCCTCAAATCGCCCTTTTCATCGAGCGCCCGCTGGCGGCGCAGCTTGATGATCAGTTCCTCGGTGCTGGCGGCCTGGTCCTTGAATTTCAGGCGCCGGTTGACCGTGCGCTGGGCCTCGTAATTCTGCAGCACGCTCAGCACCGACTGGATGAGCAGCAGGAAAGCGGCCAGCGCCGTCACCAGGGCGACCATCTGCGGCGCGCTGATCTCTGCGGGGTCGAAGGGCAGGGCGTCGAACACGGCGGTCAGCCCTCAGAGCGGCTTCTGGGGATCGAAGAGGTCGGCGGGCATGGGTACGCCGCGGCGTTCCATCTCGGCCAGGAATTTCGGGCGGATACCGGTGGCGCGGAAATGACCCTCCACCTTGCCGTCGTCGCGGGTGCCGGTGCGCTCGAAGACGAAGATTTCCTGCAGTTGGACCACGCGGCCCTCCATGCCGGTGATCTCGGCCACGCTGATCACCTTGCGCGAACCGTCCGACAGCCGCGTGGCCTGGACCACGAAATTGATGGCCGCGGCGATCTGGGCGCGCACGGCGTCCTCGGAGATCTTCAGCCCGCCCATGGCGACCATCTGTTCCAGGCGCGTGATGGCGTCGCGGGGATTGTTGGCGTGGATCGTGGCCATGGAGCCTTCATGTCCGGTGTTCATCGCCTGGAGCATGTCGAAGGCTTCCTCGGAGCGCACCTCGCCGAGGATCACCCGGTCGGGGCGCATGCGCAGGGCATTCTTCACCAGTTCGCGCTGCTTGATCTCGCCCTTGCCCTCGATATTGGGCGGGCGGGTCTCCATGCGCGCCACATGCGGCTGGAGCAGCTGGAGTTCGGCGGCGTCCTCGATGGTGATCAGGCGTTCCTTGTGACTGATCGAGGCCGACAGCGCGTTGAGAAGGGTCGTCTTGCCCGAGCCCGTGCCACCGGAAATGATGGTCGAGGCCCGGCACTTGATCGCGCCGGCGAGGAATTCAGCGACGCCCTCCGGCATGGCACCGAAGCCGACGAGCTTGTCGAGGGTGAGCGGATTCTTCTTGAATTTCCGGATCGAGACGAGCGGTCCGTCCACGGCGATGGGGGCGATGGCGGCATTGAAGCGCGAGCCGTCGAGCAGACGGGCATCGACCAGGGGCTGGCTCTCGTCCACGCGACGGCCCACCGCGGCAACGATGCGATTGATGATGCGCAGCAGGTGGTCATTGTCGGCGAAACGGACGGGCGCCACTTCCAGCTCGCCGCCACGCTCCACATAGACCTGTTCACAGCCATTGATCAGGATATCGGCGATGGCATCATCCTTGAGCAGCGGCTCGATCGGGCCGAGCCCCGTCATCTCGTCGAAGACCGCGTCGGCGAATTCCTGTTCCTCGGAGGCCGACAGGGCGACGTTTTCGTCGCGGCGGATGATGTCGAGGACGATCTGCTTCACCTGGGCGCGCAGCTGGGTCTCCTCCAGCGCCTCCATGGAGGAGAGGTCGAGCTCCTCGATCAGGCGGCCATGGATGCGCAGCTTGGCTTCCAGCATGGCGGTGTCGAGATCGGCCGCGCGCAAGGGCTCCGGTGCGGGCGGCTCCGGCGGATCGACGGGATCCGGAACCGACGCGGCGGCCGGGTCGTCGGCAAGGGCGGTGTCGCCCGCTGGGCGGTTGCGCAGGAAACGGCCCATCAGACCCTCGCGCGCTTGACGGCGTGCACCTCGGCGCTGCCGGTCTCGGCGGCCAACAGGGTCTCGACCATGTTTGCGACGTCCCTGACCACGGGGCTCTTGGCCTTCACCAGCGCCATGGGCATCCCGACATTCACGGCCATGCGGGCGGTTTCCCAGTCGGAGCGGACGATGTGGTCGATCTTGCGCTGGACGGCGTGTTCGGCCTTGTCGATGGGGAAGCTGTGGCGGTGGCTCTTCTTGGAAAACATCCTGTTCAGCACGAGGCGTGCCGGCGCGCCGCCGTCGCGCAGGCCATCGACGGCGCGGCAGAGATCGGCACCGGCATGCAGGCTGGGAACGGTCAGTTCACTCACAATTACCGCCTCGTTGACGGCGCCGAGGACCGGATCGGTCCATTCCAGGCGATGCCGGGGCAGGTCGAGGATCACCCGGTCATAGGCGGCGCAGGCAACATCCAGCAGGCTGAGCACGGCGTTCTCGTTCGCCACCGTGTCGGCCATGCGGTCATGCGGGGCGGCAATCACGTGGACGCCCTTTTCATGCTGCCAGGCATAGACCCGCAGCAAGGTGGCATCGAGGCGTTCCGGCGCATCGCAGATAGCGCGCAGGTCGAGCTTGGCATGGCCGTCAAGGAAGCTCGTTGCCATGCCGCAGGCGAAATTCAGGTCGATCAGGCAGACAGAACGCTCCGGTTCATGGGCAGACAGCGCGAAGGCTGTTTCGATGGCGAGTGTCGTCGTGCCGGCACCGCCGACGGCCCCGGCAAACGCCCAGCAGGTCGCGCCCTGGGTGTCATCATTGCCCGTGGCGCGCGCCGACATGCGCTCGGCGAGCTCGCGCACGGCCGTGCAGAGGCCTTCGGCGGCGGTGTCGCTCGCCAGCACGTCGGAATGGCGGAATCGCAGGAGCGCGCGCACCACGCCGGCGGGCAGATCGTCACCGATCACCACCATGGCGACGTCGGGACGGCGGAAGGCATAGGCCTCGATCAGCGAGATGGCATTTTCACAGTCGAGCGCGACCACCACGACGTGCCCCGGTAGGCCGAGGGCAGTGCGCGGATCGCTCAGGTCAGCGAAGGCGCCGAGCCCGTCGAGTTGCGCCCTGCGGGCACCGGGCACCAGAGCGGCGAGGCTGTGGCCCTGGGAAGATGCCGGCGAGACGCGTTGCATCAGTCGAATCCCTCGCTGGCCGGCTCTTCGGCCTGGCCTTCGCGCAGACGCTCCACGGGCTGTCCGGCGCGTCCGCCCTCACCACCGGGGATCGTTGTGTCCGGGTTCGCCGTGCGCGGGTTCACCGACTGATTGGCGATATTCGCCTCTGTGGCGGCACCGAACCGGGCGTCTCCGCCAAGGGGGCCGCCGGCGCAGCCGCCCAGTGCAGCCAGGCTGGCAATTGTAAACAGGCGGATCATCCGAAGGTCCTCCACTGGTTGTGCGGGGCGAAGGAGAGCTTGTTGCCGAGGAAGAACTCGCCCTCATTCGGCGTGTCGACGTCATCAAGCGGTGTGCGCACCGCATCAGGCGAGGACAGCGGCTTGACCAGGCGCGGGGTGACGATGATCACAAGCTCGGTCTCTTCGCGCTGGTAGCGTTTCGACGAGAACAGTGCGCCGAGCACCGGGATGTCGGACAGGATCGGCGTGTTGATGGCTTCCTCGCTGGTGCGATCCTGCAGGAGACCGGCAATGGCGAAGGCCTGGCCGTCGCGAAGCTCCACGGTGGTGTTGACGCGGCGCACCGTCAGTGCGGGCACCGACACGCCGCCGGAGGAGACGCCGTTGCGCTCGTCGATCTGGCTGACTTCCGGGCGCACGTTCAGGTTTACCAGGTCGCCGCCGACCACAGTCGGGGTGAAAGCCAGGCTCACACCGAACTGGCGATAGGTGATGGTCACCTCGCCGTCGCCGCCATTGATCGGAATGGGAAACTCCCCACCGGCCAGGAAGCTGGCAGTGTCGCCCGAAAGGGCCACGAGGTTGGGCCGGGCGAGGGTCTGCAGGGCCCCCTTGCTTTCCAGGGCATCGAGGCGGATGTCGATGTTCTCGCCGGCGACGCCGCGGAAGATCGCCGTGGCCGCGCCAGTGGCCCCGCCGACCAGGCCCGTTCCGCCGGTGAAACTGTCGCCGTCCTCGGCGTAGGCCGTGCGGAAGCCGATATCCTTGAGCTGGTCGCGGCTGGCTTCCACGAAGCGGACCTCCAGCATCACCTGTTCGGCCTGCAACGTGGTGAGGCCATTGGTGACGCCGCCCGGAACGTGGCGTTCGGCAATCTGGATCGCCCGGGCGGCTGCAGCATCGGAGGAAATGACGCCTTCGAGGAAAATGCCGTCCTTGATCGTGTGCACCGCGATATCCTCGTTCGGCAGCAGAGTTTTCAGGTCGCGCTGCAGGGCGGCGATGGCGATGGTGACCTCAAGCTCGATGAATTCCACGAGCTTGCCATTGCCGTCATAGAGCAGGATCGTCGTCGTGCCGGGCGCCTTGGCGCGGATGAAGAACAGCTCGTTGCTCGTCGGCATGGCTTCGGCGATCTCCGGATCGGCGAGCGCGATGCGCGAGAAGGGCATATCAGCCTGGACCACGGTGGAGCGGCTCTGTTCCAGCTTCAGGACGCCATGCGTCTCGGCCGGCTTCACCTCGTTCCAGGCATGGGCGGGCAGGGCGCCGGCGAGGGCGATGATCGAGAGCAGGAAGGCGATCAGGCGGGTCATGGTTGGCCTCCGGCTTCAGCATTGGCGGTTTCGACCTTTTCGGTCGTGGTGCCGTGAATCACTTCAACCGCGACGGTCTTCGGCACCTCCGGCGGACGCGGGCGCACGAGCCTTGGCGGGCGGGGTTTCAGCGCCTTGGGCCGCGGCTTGGTGAGTTCGGCGAGCGTCGGCACCGGCGCGGGTGCCTCATCGGTCAGCTTTTCGGCTTCCTCCTCACCGATCAGGGCGAGGCCGAGGCGGGACTCCCTGGCAGCGGCGGAAACGAGGCGGGCCTGTTCCGGCGTGACGGCGATGGTGACGGTGTTGGATGGCTTGGCGCCCTCGATCGTGTCATTGAACACCTGGTCTATGGCGAGGATCAGCACCCCGGAGAGCAGCGGCTCGGGCTTGAACGCATCGGGGCCGGTGCCGCCCGGATTGGGCACGAAGGCGGTGATGTCGACCCGGTCGC